>JAUWIE010000019.1 GCA_030605515.1 Thermoplasmatota archaeon | reverse complement strand
TATGCAGTCGACCTTCTGAAAGCCTACTTTATCTCAAAAAGTGACATCATCGATATTGACGAAGCATTCACCCTTGTCAGCCTGATGAATATCACCATCAGAGTCAAGCTCTATTTTAATATCTAAAGGGTCAGACCAAGGAGAAGTTGCATTATTCGCATCTCTTGCTTGTGATTTAATCGAGTAATTACCCAAACACATCCATTTATGTGAAATAGTAATGCTGGTTCCAGAATTAACAAAGGAAGACCAATCACTACATGTTCCATCTCCCCAATCAAATCTATATTTTATTCGATCATTATCAGGATCTGTACTAGTTGTTTTATAAGAATAACTTATATTCGTAACTCCATATGATGGACCTGTTGGTGTAGTTGGTTTTGTCGGCAGACCAGTATCGATATATTCAGATATTGTTATGTTTAAAACATCGGACCACTCGCTTTCCTCTTGATCAACTGCATCCTGAGCTTTTACTTTTACTTTATAATTTCCAGTTGAATTCCAGCTATGAGATTTTGAAACTGAATCACCTGACTCCACACTTGGAGTTGTCCATCCTGTATTAGTTTCATCTCCCCAATCAAAATTATATCTTAAAGAATTTTCATCTGGATCTGTGGTATTTGCAGTATAAGTATATGAAACATCCAAGTAACCCTCAGCTGGGCCTGTAATTATAGGTTTATCCGGCGCTGTAGTCTTAATTTCGTTATTCGTAGGTAACCCACCACCACTTGGTGGCGGATTACCTCCGTTCCCACCAGATGATGCTGTTGTGAAACTCCATGTGACAGATTTTGTTAGATATGTACCATCAGTGACAATGACATACCAACTATATGTAGTACTAGATGAACGACTAGACCATGTGGTTGACGTATTATTGCCATTTTCTACGTTTATTTCTGTAGCTATAAGACTATCATCAGATGCATCATAAAACGATACATCCATGGTATCATTATTAGGATCTGTAACTTGCACCTGTAATGTTGGACTAGTAGAAACACTAGTTGCTCCATCTGATGGTTGAATGCAACTTGGTTGATTTGGCCGTTTTCCCCATGGACCCATTAATGGATATAAATCCTGATTACTCCCGCCACTAATATCATATGGTGTATCACCTATTCCATCACCATTACTATCACTTCCTGTGTAGTCACTCCAATAGTTACCCTCTGAAAAAGTTGTGTTATACCACGTATTACTATATGCATCATAAGCATAATTTGAATTATTTATTAGATTGTTATAAAATATAAAATTATTTTGAGACCAAAATAGATATATACCATAGCTACTACTGTTAGTAATATTATTGCAATAGATATTGTTATTTGATGAATCAAGTATGTATAATGCATCATCTGAGCTATTTGAGATAATATTATATTTAATATCACTGTCAGTAAGGTACCAACAATGGATTCCCGCCCCTGTATCAATAATTTCATTTTGTGATATAATACTATTAGATGAACTTGATGTCAATATTCCATATCCACCTGTGTTATTTGATATGTGATTTGAAAAAACATAGCTGCTAGAAGTATAATATAAATAGATTCCAGCACCAATACTCGAAATATTTGATATATAATTATTTACTATTATATCATTGGTCGAATAACCCAGTATTATATCACAATAGATATTTTGTAACGTGTTTTTGTAAATTTTATTGTTGGTTAATCCCGCTTCATCTATTTCAAGAATGCCAAATGATGTATTTTGTATGATATTATTAGAGATATTATTGTAGTTAGAGCTAATTTGAATTCCAGCACAATAGTTATCAAACTTACTGGAGAGATTACTAATATTCATCCAATCTGAAGAGCTAGCGTAAAGATCCCCACTTTTTTCAATTGTAAAATTACTTATATTTACCCAGTTAGCAGAAATTAGTACAACAGTTCCACTTCCACTGCCATCAATTATTGTACTATTTTTATCTTCACCAGTTATATTTACTGATTTATCTATTTTAATATTTTCATTATAAGTCCCATTATAAACAAAAATTAAATCACCGGTAAAAGCATCATCTATACCATCCTGAATACTTATGAATGGGTGACTTTGTGTTCCATCCCAGGGCCCTGCGGTGTTATCATCATCAACATAGATTGTTCCACTTAGAGAACCTGACCAGGGACCAACCAGCGGATATCGATCTTGACTATGATTATCACCAGGGACATCGTATGGTGTATCACCTATTCCATCACTATTAGAATCAGAACCCGTATAATCATCCCACCAGTTTCCGCCTCTATGACGGGATGCACTAGTATTACCGTTATCCCATTGGTTGTTAGTACCATTATCAAATGCATTTTGAGTATTGCTAAAGTTATTATGATAAATGGAATTGTTATGGTTATTGGTATCAATTGTTAGTCCTATATTATTGTTTATTATTTCATTTTCAATAAATCGATTATCATGTGAATAAGAGGTAAGATTAATTCCCCAACTATTATTGTATATATGATTATTTGTAATATTTATATTATTTGATGATTGTAGATATAGTCCTGTTAAATTATTATTTGATATATTTGTATAAGTAATAGTTATATTCGATGAGTTATTAATATAAATTCCATATGTTCCATTTTTAATAGTAAACTTGGTGATATTAACATAATTTCTATTTTGAATATGTATCACATAGTCTGTTGATCCGTTGCCTTCAATGATTGTTGTAGTTTTTGCTGCCCCAGTTAAGGTGATATTTTTATTTATCGTAACATTTTCATTATAAGCCCCGCTTGGCACAAGAATACTGTGACTATCAAGTGTGTCACTGTCATTAATTGCATCTTGTATAGTGTTAAAAAGTTCACTAGTATCAATATTCTTAACACCTACTGTAATTGTCTCATTTCTTTCATTATCTGTGTAGCTGCCTTCTGTGATACCTGGGATTGTTATATTAATTGTTATGGTGTATAAACCTGCAGATGGTGTCCATGTGAAACTTACATCATGAGTGGTCTGATTTTTGAAAGATGTTATAATGGTTGAATCTACTTCAGTTCCATTTACACGGAAACTAACATTTACATCTGTCTCGTCATTTTCACCACTGTTGTATACAGTGGCATTGACATAAATTAATTCATTAGTTTTTACATGACTTGAAACACTCAAACCCACTGTTTGTACGCCCACGTTGTGCTCAAACACCTCCGGTGGTTTTATTCGCTGTGCTGGATCTCCAAATAATAGACAACCCTGAATTATAGCTCTCCAGCTCTCAGGTGCCCCTGAATAATTCCAATTAATTGTTGGAGCCATTGAATCTTTAGAATATGCCATGGCTTTTCCAAGCTGCCAGTTCGAGTAATTTCCGGAGTTGTTTGTTGTATCAAACATATAGTCCCAAAATAATTTTTGCTGCAATGCGCTTGACGAGTTTGTATCAGATAATGATCCCCAACCATAGCAAGTGTTATAGACGCATGCAAATGCAAGTTCGGTGTCACTATGGAAAAGCATTGAATGAAGTATTCCATCGTCAGCTGCATCCATATCTCCACAATGGCACCCGTAATCATGTATAAAAAATGGTTTTGTGTTATGATATTGAGACTCCCAGTCAGCCTTTGCTACATCTAGGGACATATCTTCATTTGCATGAGCAATACCGCTTATTAATGTACAATTATTGTTGTTAATTTCATTCCTAAAACCAGTTATAGCTGCAGAATCTGACCCACCTTGCCATCCGCTATTAACATCTGATTCTGCAGTCCATTTCACTGATAGATTATACTCAAGACTTGGATTATGTGTATTCCATGTTTCAAAACCATATTGGAAACCAAGCCAACTTGGGTAAGTTCCATGTGCACCTGGACTTGGACCAAGCCAGTTACTTGTTCCTTTGATGGCACTATATTCTATAAAATCATCCCCTTTAGCATTCCAACCAGTGTTACCGCCATAAAAAGCAGCATTTTCAAGATAATCCTCAAAAAGCGAATCAGCATAATAGAAGCTTTTATTCATCCAATTCGAAACATCCTGCGGCTCATCACAAGTAATACGTCCGATGTACATCTCAGCATATAAATCAAAACCAGAATCTCCAGCTTCACCCCAATAACTATCATTATCATTATTGAATGAATTATCTAGATGATTCCAATAAATATCTGAATCAACATGATCCTCAACATAGTACTTCATCTCTCTTGCAGGTATTAATTCATCATCTCCACCGATGAAAATATAACTAGTGTTCCAATCTTGATAAGCATCTTTACAAAATTCTCTTATACGTGCAGGAGTATCATTGAATAAAGCAGTACTATTATAATAATCCGAACAAGAAAGAATCTCTTGCATCGTAACCAACGTACAATTAAGACTATCTTCACTGTAATGTTTATCCATAAGACTTGTCCAATTATAAGGAGTATTAGAACTAGTAACCCAGTGATTTAGATTATTTTCAGTTGTAGTAATTATAACATAATCATAATCATCACTAGGATCACAAAGACCATTTAAATACTCAAATGTTCCTATACCCTCACCAGTATATGTACTAGCTATCTCTGGATTATTAACCAAGTTTTTTACCCATTCTTCATCATCAAGATTATTTCGATAGAACTGATTAATCTGTTCCTTTTCTTCAAGTTTTATATCAATAGTTAATTCAGGATAATAAAAAAGTTTACCCTCACCAGGAACATAATGTACTGGGTTAAGAGCTAAAGAGAGAATAGCATAACCACGGCAGTAACCTACATGTTGCTCACTATATAAGCTAGAAGGATAATTATCCAGAGAACTATATACGCCAGTGTCAAAAGCAAACGGTTCAAGCGGTTCGCTACCAATAGGGACCGGGTTTTGATATGGCAGAACCGGCTTCTCAAGCAGGTTAATATCACCTGTATCAATTTCTACAGGTACACCAAACACACTGATGTCTTTTACTTTTTCCATTGGTGGCAATAACAGTTTAACAAATTTAACTGGCATGGATGGCTCACCAGCTCTTTCACCAATTGCCATACAACCAGACATATCAATCGTGGTATAAACAGTATCATGTACCATTTTTTCATGAAAACTTGGTTCAGTAAAAGAAAACGTGTAACTTAAATCATCCCATAAACCTGCTGGAGTATATGGATCAAGATCAAACTCATCTGCCGATATTGAAAAAAAAGTTAAAAAACTAAAAATCAGCATTAATACCACTAGTAAAGTAGTTGAAACATTTGATCCCATCATAATACACCTAGCTGCTTATTAATACATATTATATTATTTAAAATCTAGGGTTAGAACCCGGTATACATCATGGGTTTTGCTCAATAAATCAATAGAAAAAACGTTCACCATATTTATTTATGAAAACCCGCTCTTCAACATTTATAGAAGTCTCTTTAGACGCTTTATCTTTAGCGTAACCAACTGGTATTATCACAACAGGTTCAAACCTATTTGGCAGGTGAAGCAGGTTGTTTAAAAAATCTGTCTCAGAAGGCGTATACGTAAGAACGCTAAGTCCTTCATTTTCTGCTGCAAGAATCATATATGCAATCGATATCCATGTTGATTCAAGCCAATAAGGCTTTGTTGTATCTCCAGCTACAACAATTAAAAAAGGTGCGTCAATAAGGAAATTTTTATCAAGTGAGATTTTTTTCTTTTTCATCCATTTCTTGAACCATTCAGATGCATCTTCATAATATTTCTTATCAGCAGATTCACAATTATCCTTGATTTTTTTCTTTAAAATCGGATTATCTATAACAATATTTACAAATGGTTTTTGATCAGCTCCTGATGGCGATAACTGTCCTGCTTGAAGAATTAACTGTAGTTTTTGATCTGGGAATTTCTTATTTTGAAATTCTCTAGTACTACGTCTGTTTTTCATCAGTTTATATAAATCCATAATTATCAAAAAGAAAATAAGTTTATTTTTTAATTCCTATTTCAGCTTCAATATCATCTATCTTCCATTTTTTCACAAGTTTACCTGTTGGTTTTTCAATAAATGTAATATTTTTTGATCTTGTCTCTCCTTTAATGTAATCCTCCCAGTTCCGCAAAGATTTCTTACGATCGTGATCTACACTGATCTCTATATATATTTTATCTTCAACTTCTAAATCGAGTTCTTTTCTCATAGACTGTATTCTTCTCACTATTTCACGTGCGAAACCCTCAGCCTTAAGCTCTGGTGTCATAGTTGTATCCATGAAAAGGATCATATCCTCAGTTTCTGCACGTGCAAACTCACCTTTATTCTCTTCAATTATTTCAAAATCATCAATTGTTAGCTGGATTTTTTCATCTTCCAGATTAATTATTATTTTTTTATTTTTCATTAGTTCATCGTATAGTTTGTTTCCATCCATTTTTTCAATTTCTTCAGCAACAATCTTAGCCTTTTCTTTTAATTTTGGTCCTAGCCTAGAATAATTTGGTTTTACTGATTTTATCATAAACATATCGGTGTTTCTTTCAAAAGATATATTTTTTACGTTGATTTCCTCGTTTAATAAATCAATTAAATTTTTAATTGAATCCTCAATTTCTTTGCCGCATACAATAGTAGCATTATTAAGCGGATATCTAACTTTGATTCCGATTTTTGATCGAAGGGCTCTACCGATTTCAACAAGGGCTTTTATCCTGTTCATTCCTTCTTCAAGTTTTTCATTAATTTGTTTTTCATCAGATTTGATGTAATCACAAAGATGTACGCTTTCAGGCATATCATCTGTCTGTAGATTCAGATATATTTCTTCTGTGATAAATGGTATAAATGGAGCAAGAAGTTTTGATAATCCAAGAAATACATCATATATCGTTGAATAGCCTGAGAGTTTATCCTCTGTTTTTTCTTCAACCCAGAGGCGTTTCCTTGAACGGCGTAAGTACCAGTTGCTAAAATCTTCAACAAGAAAACCCTCAATAGATCTAGCAGCTTTATGTATATCAAAGGTTTCAATATATTTGTTTGTCTCAGAGATAGTTCTGTTAAATCTGCTAATGATCCATTTATCCAATAGTTGCCTATTTTCTTTTGGAATATTGTCATTTTTTGGATCGAACTTATCTAATGCAGCATATGTTGTGAAGAAATTGTATGAGTTCCATAATGTGAGTATAAATCTCCTAAGGGTTTCTTTAACTGCTTCCTCATAAAAGCTGGTTGACATCCAAGGAGCATTAGCTGAAATTAGATACCAACGAAGTGCATCAGCACCCTCATTATCAAGGATAATATTAGGGTCGACATAGTTCTTTTTGCTCTTACTCATCTTTTGATTATTCTCATCTAAAACAAGTCCTAGTGTTAACACGTTTTTATATGATCTATCATCAAATAGGAAAGTTGAGATTGCATGCAATGAATAAAACCATCCTCTTGTTTGATCAAGTGCTTCGCTGATGAAATCCACGGGATAATTTGATTTGAATTCTTCTTTGTTTTCAAATGGATAATGCCATTGTGCAAAAAAAGCAGATCCTGAGTCATACCAGCAATCAATTACTTCCTTTTCGCGTTTCATCTGAGATTTACATTTTGGACATCGAACAGCTAGTTCATCAACTAAAGGTTTATGCAGATCATAATCATCCGGAAAATTATCACTAAGGTTTCTTAGTTCATCAACACTACCAATACATATTATATGCCCACATTTTTTATCAGAGCAAATCCAAATTGGAAGAGGAGTACCCCAATATCTATCTCTTGAAAGAGCCCAGTCTTTTACTTCACGTATAAAATCACCGAACCGACCTTGTTGAAGATGCTCAGGGTACCAATTGATTTGATTGTTGTTATTAACTAATGATTCCTGCACTTTTGACATTGCAATAAACCATGATTCCATTGCATAATATAACAATGGAGAGTCACATCTCCAGCAAAATGGGTACTCATGAGCATAGTCCCTTGTACCCTCAAGCAGTCCTTTTTCATCTAAATATTTGATAATTTCTGGATCTGCATCCTTGATAAATTTTCCTTTCCATAATGTAACTTCATCTGGGAAGGTTCCATCAAGTTTTACTAGTTGAACAACTGGTAAATCGTATTTCTTTCCAATGTTATAGTCATCTTCCCCGAAAGCAGGAGCCATATGAACAATACCTGTTCCATCCTCCATGGTTACAAAATCAGCGCAGACCACATACCAAGCTTTTTTATCAGGTTTTACAAAATTAAATAATGGTTCATATTCCATTTTTTCAAGTTCTTTACCTGAGAATTCATCAAGAAGTTCATATTCTTGTCCTTTCAATAGAGAAGCAGCTCGATTCTCTGCAAATATTAAAACTTGCCTATTATAACGAATTTTAATATATTTTTCATCAGGGTGAACAGCAAGTGCAACATTTGAAATTAGAGTCCAGGGAGTTGTTGTCCATGCAAGGAAATATGCATCTTCATCTTTAAGTTTGAATTTTACAAAAATTGATGGTTCCTCAATTGTTTTATATCCTTGTGCAATTTCATGAGCTGAAAGAGCAGTTCCACATCGTGGGCAGTAAGGTACTACTTTATGACCCTTATACAATAGTTTTTTTTCCCAAGCTTGCTTTAGAGACCACCACACTGATTCAATATATTCATTTTTATAAGTTATATACGGATTATCCATGTCAACCCAGAATGCTATACGCTGAGTCAGCTCACCCCATGCCCGTTCATATTTAAGAGTACTTTTTTTACATTCTTTATTAAATTTAGCTATTCCATATTTCTCAATGGCTTGTTTATCTTCCAAACCAAGCTGTTTTTCTACTTCTATTTCAACTGGTAAACCATGTGTATCCCATCCAGCTTTCCTAAGTATATAGTGGCCATTCATTGCTTGATATCTAAGTACCAAGTCTTTCATTACTCTAGTTAGAACATGACCTGGATGAGGAAGACCATTTGCTGTTGGAGGCCCCTCTAAAAAAATATAAGGTTTAGAGTTTTTTCTTTGATCAATAGATTTTTGAAAAATGTTATTGTCTAACCAAAACTTAAGAATCTTTTCTTCGAATTTTTTTGGTATATATTTTTGAGGAGGTGATTTGATCATTGTTGTTTCACCATATCAAGGAGTTACTTCTTAGAATTGAGACCCATATTATATAGACTATTAAAATCATTTCCATTATACTTCTTACCTATCATTTTTAGTTTCAATTTTTGTTTAGTTATTACATACCTAAGT
>JAUWIE010000074.1 GCA_030605515.1 Thermoplasmatota archaeon | reverse complement strand
ATAGTCTGAGCACTATGAGTTGCTCCTGGAAGTAATTTAAGGAAACCCGGACGTTGTGTCGTTGTACCCCACATGAGCATTATTCCAACCTGGGGCCTCCATACATTATCACCATTGTGCCCAAACTCTATCCACGGGATCTTCTTACTGTCACTGAAAATATGGCTAAGGTCAATAGCCATATGCTTCTCACCACTTGCCATCTGAGCAAAAAAATCCCGTTGAGCCGGCCATTGCTGCCCCAACCGGGTAAGAAGATTACTGAGACTATTCTTACTAAGGCTGGCTTCAGGCCACAGTCTTTTTGCAAAACTAGTCTCATAGCGGATACGCATTCGACCAAAGGTCTCCCTATAACAGAGTCTTATCGCAGCAGCAGCAAGAATACTCTGCCAATCACCTGGGAAACACTCCGATAATGGCTCTGACAAATGACGAGCAAAGTTCTTAAGATAAGCAAAATTACCAGCTTCAAGCACACCACCTAATTGAGGAATACGTTTCCATTTAGGGGGAACAATTCCTTCAGGTGTGACCTTGCCAAGATACTCAAGGGTTTTTTTCTGGGCCCTTTTCTTCTTAGAATCCCACACTGAAGTCACACGACTGGCATAATAACTATCACCCCTCCGCTCTATGGCAATGCCTTTTTGTTTATGCTTGGAAACCCAATCAGGTAAACGTTGTATCATATTACCAATATGGGTAATATGTTTGTTGCATATAAACTCATCGATTTTTTCAAGAATTACTTCTGTTGTTTTAGAAAAATATGGAAGAGGTAATATTCATATTACCCAAGATTTGGGACTTTTGGGTGTATATTCACCTATATATTCACTTGCATATTCACATACAGATAAAGTATAAAATTGTTAAATAAGTTTATTAAAAAATGTTATAAATGAAAAATAATCGATAATATAAAAAAAACAAAATGTTTAAATATAATGGTAAATATTATATAGTAGTAACAAAATTAAAAGAATAAGATATAATCATATAATATTCACCTAAAAAGGATTGATTAAAACGATTGGGGGAGAAAAAAATGAAAAATTCAACAGATGTACGCACCCTTGTAGTAATTCCTTGTTATAACGAGGAGGCTACTATAGGTAGCGTTGTTCTAAAAGCAAAGGGTCATGTAGATAAGGTATTAGTAATTGACGATGGGAGTAAAGATGATACTGCCAAGATTGCAAAGCAAGCAGGAGCTGCTGTAATTATACATAAGATTAACAAAGGAAAAGGTGTAGCCTTAAAAACTGGTTTCAAATATGCTATTGTAAATAATTATGATTATGTTGTTACAATTGATGGTGACGGTCAGCATAATCCATCAGAGATACCAACTGTTTTAGGAGATTTAATGAATAATGGCCATGATATAACAATAGGTGTTCGATCAGGCAGTGCTACTGAAATGCCTAATTGGCGAAAAGTTGGTAAAAGAGTACTTGATTATACTACAAGCTTTGGTAATGGTGGATTTGTAACAGATAGTCAATGCGGTTTCCGTGCATTTAATAGAAGAGCTTTGGAAGGTCTCACACCTAAGTTAAATGGTAATGCATTTAGTGTGGAAAGCGAACAGTTGATAAAAGCACATGGCATTGGACTTGGGGTTACAAGTAAACATATATCATGTAGATATAAAAATCTTGAAAATACTTCAACAAAAAATCCAACAACACATGGTTTTTCAGTGTTAAGTTATGTTATTTGGCTAGTGGCTGAAAAACGACCTTTATTATTTATTGGTGTTCCTAGTTTTATATTAATGACAATCGGTTTTTTATTTGGTATTTATACTTTGCAATATTACAACCAAACACATATTTTTCTTGTACCTAATGCGATTCTTGTTAGTATTTTTTTAACTATTGGCGCTTTAGGACTGTTTATGGGATTGATGTTAAATGTATTTCCTCGCATTGTTCAGCGAGTTATGGAAAATGATATCTGATCCATTTGAATATTTTTACTTTTTAATTTTTTTTTTTTAGTAAGACAAGGAAATATTTTAGTATATTAATTATAATGTCATTAGAGTTTAAAATTTACAAATTAACTTTGTGATAAAATGAAAATAGCATTGGTTTGCTCACATGGTGGACATTTAACTGAATTATTATATATAATAGATGCATTTAAAGACCATACTATTTTTTTTGTAACATATGATTCCGAGACTACCCAAAATTTAAAGAATTCTTATCTTCTAAATTGGTATGGTTGGGATATTAAAGGCCGTATAAAGGAAATACTTACATTCCTACAGGCTTTTAGAATATTAATTAATGAAAAACCAGATATAATCGTTTCTGATGGAGGCGGAGAGATCGCAGTCCCTTTTTGTTATGTTGGTAAATTATTAGGCGTAAAGATTATTTTCATTGAAACTTTAGCAAAAATTTCTACACCTTCAGCGGCTGGTAAGTTTATATATCCTATTGCAGATTTATTTCTCGTACAATGGAAACCTCTTCTTAATAAGTATGGAAAAAAAGCAAAATACTGGGGATCAGTACTATGATATTGGTGGTTACTGGTTTTATGTACGGGTTTGAAAGATTGATAAAAAAAATGGATGAAATAGCAGCTAAAATTGAAGAGATAGTCATAATTCAAATCGGTTTAACTGAATATCTCCCAAAAAACGCTAAATACTTCAAATTTGCATCTGATGAGCAATACAATAAACACTTTAAAAATGCAAGAATTATTGTTTCTCATGCAGGTGTTGGAACAATCCTTACAGCTAGAAAATTCAAAAAACCCCTAATAATAGTCCCTAGACAAAAAAAATACAAAGAGCATATAGATGATCATCAAATGGAGATAGCTAGAGAATTAGAGAGTTATAAAAACATAAAGGTAGTCTATAATGTTGATAAATTAGAGGATAATTTAAATATTTCATATAAAGAACTTGATAATTATAAATGTAGTAATAAACTAACTGAGTCCCTAAAAGAATATTTAATAAAATTAAAATAAACCATATATATCATGAAGTATGTAAGTTACAATTAGTGAAAATAAAATATTGATAAATCTAAAGCGATACATCTATAAAGAAAATGAAAAATTCGAATAAATAAAAGTAGAAAGATGTAATATCATTAACAATCTTTTTATATTTGAGGAATAGTTCGAAATTAAAGCGAGTGAAACTGATGAAAATCTGCATGGTAATATCTGTTCCATTTCCACCTGAAGAAGGAATTGGAAGCTATACTTATCATTTATCTAAAAAATTAATTGAAAAAGGGCATAAAATAGTTATTATAACTAGAGGTTCTTCGAGGAAACTAGAAAAAAAAAGGTTTGAGGGTTTAGAGATAATTGAAGCTCCCTTTATACCACTATATCCATTTTATCTTAAGATCCATGGTAAATATGTCAATAAGATATTTAAATCATTAGAATCCAAAATAGACCTTTTACATTACCACACCCCTTTACCACCTTTCATAAAAACAAAATGTCCTATTGTTACAACTGTTCATACTCCAATGCTAACAGATTTTCGTTTTGTTAGATTAGAATCTGTTTTTTCTATTTTATCAAAGATTTCTGCAAGACTGGTTAGCTATCCTGTTGAATTGAAAATATTTAGATCTTCAAAGGTGATTATGACTACATCAGATTCAATATCCCATGAATTAAAAGAAGAATATCCTTTATTTCAAAATCAGATATCAACAGTATATAATGGTGTTGATGAGAGGTTTTTTTGTTTTAAAGAAAAAAAATCTGAAAATAGTAATAAATATATATTATATGTTGGCCGAATGGAACGTGAAAAGGGTATATTTGATTTAGTGGAATGTGCAAGGCAAATTTGTGATGAAAGATCTGATGTAACTTTTATTTTAGCAGGTAAGGGAAGAGACTTCAATAAAATAAATAGGAATATAATTAAAGCTGGACAAAAGGATAGAATTATAACCTTAGGGCAGGTTAATAAAGAAAGACTTGTTGAGTTATATCATAAATCAACTCTTTTTGTTTTTCCATCGTATCATGAGGGTTTTCCAACAGCGCTATTGGAGGCAATGGCGTGTAAATTACCGATTATAACAACAGATGTTCGAGGTAATAGAGATCTAATTTCTGATAGGGAAAACGGGATTTTAGTTCCTCCAAGAGACCCTATGAAATTGGCTGAAGTGATTTATTTACTACTTGATAATAGAAAATTAAGGGATATGTTGGGTATGAATGCGAGAAAAACAATAGAGGATAACTATACTTGGGATAAAGTTTCAAATAATATTTT
>JAUWIE010000092.1 GCA_030605515.1 Thermoplasmatota archaeon | reverse complement strand
GAATATCTGAAAAAGTTGGTTTTAGGAGTAGTGGTTTTGTTTATTATGATAGAAGCTATTCCTTCAGTTGGAAGTATATCTTTTAATACTGCAGGAAATACGTTATATGTTGGTGGTAGTGGATTAGGGAATTACTCCAAGATCCAAGACGCATTAGATAATGCCAGTTCTGGTGACACTGTTTATGTCTTCAATGGAATATACAATGAGAACATCACAATAAACAAATCCATCACATTATGTGGGGAAGAAAAAATCCATACAATAATAGACGGTGAATATGCACGAATAATCATTCATATCACTGCAGATCAAGTAAAAATAAATAATTTAACTATTAGAAATTCTGGAGGATATATAGATAATGCAGGCATTAAAATCGAAACAGGAAATAATTTTATAATAGATTGTATTTTATATCGAACAAAAACTGGGATATATGTAGATAATGCAGATAATAACGAAATAAATAATTGTACATTTCATACAAACGGCATCGGATTCTTTATAAAAGATTCTTCAAACATTGAAATTTTCCGCTGTGCAGTTTACGATAATAATGACAATCAAGGAGGGGTATTCTTTTATCAATGTTTGAATATCAATATTATAAACTGTAATATTTGTCATAATGGATTGGGAGTTTTTCTTCATAACTCATCTGATACTTGGATTACACATTGTGATATTTCTTGGAATACACATTACGCTGTTGGCATAACTGGTGATTCAAAGACAATTACTATTTCAAACTGTGACATCACAAATAATTTCCGCTATGCAGTATATATAGAAGATACAAGCTTTGTGGACATTTACGGTAATAATATCTACAAAAATACCTTATATGGAGTTTTTTGTGACCATAAATATTGTGATGCAAAAAACAATTGGTGGGGATCTATCTTAGGTCCATCATTCACCGAATTTGGGCTTGGAGATAGAATCACACGAAAAAGATCTGTTCGTTATTTTCCATGGAGTTTAACATCACTGGAAGGTATAGGATCAGATTGGGAACACGAAAATAATTGTTACGATATAGAAATTTCTAATACACGCTTCGCTCCTATAAAGATCAACGGAACAGATACAGACGATGATGGTATTCCAGGCTGGTGGGAAGAAAAATATAATTACAATTCACAAAGTTGGGATGATCATGCTCATCTTGATCCAGATGGTGATGGGTTAAATAACATCGAGGAATGTTTCACAGATCAATGGGGTTCAGATCCATTTTATAAGGATATTTTTCTTGAGTTTGATTGGATGGAAGCAAAAAAACCTGATACTTCAAATAAGCCATCTGTTGCTCTAATTGAAGAAGCAAAAGAGATTTTTCTGAATCACGATATACATCTTCATATTGACCTTGGGGGGTTTGGTGGGGGTGAAAAAATCCCATATTATTCCAATTTTTCCTTTGTAGATTTACGTGATTTCTATTGGAATTACTTCCTGCATAATGATTTAAACAATCCTAGAAAAGGCATCTTCCATTATGGTGTTATATGCGATTATGGCCGTGGCTCAGGGCTTGCATTTGTTGGATGGGATCACCTCGATTCATTTGAGATCTGTGCACAAAAGATACAAAATAATCAACCTCGATTCAAGAGAGACCGCTTAATTGTTGGCGGCTCAATTCACGAACTTGGACATGGCCTTGGCCTCTTTGTGGATGACCATGGGGGAAATGATAATAGAGGCACTATCAAAATATTTTCGCAACAATGGTGGAAATATAGGAACTATAAGAGTTGTATGAATTATTTCTACTCATATAAATTAATTAGTTATTCAGACGGTTCTCATGGTAGAGGTGATTTTGATGACTGGGGCAATCTAGATTTTTCATTTTTTAAAAACACGCATTTCGAATGGTCAAACTAGTAAAGTTCATACTGATTTTGTTTTTTTCCTTTAATTGAATAAATAGTTACGGTCCAGGTATAAACAATGGAAATAGAAAAATTAAACCAAGAAAATTCAACTGTCGGGATTTCCATTCCTTCATACCAAACCACGAAACTTCCGATAGCCAAAAAGCCTGATATGCTTCTATAGTTAATTCGTTGACACAATTAATTTCGTGTAATAAAACCATATACATGAAGCATGGATTAGGGCGTGTATATGTATTATATGTATGATCAACTTGGCTCATAAATAATACATAGTATATAATAACCATTTTTTCATGTGTATGGGAACGTGTGTGTATCATGATTTTTGCAACACAACACACGACATACTGTTGTGTATGTATTGATGTTATGTACGATCACACTGCAATAAGCTTTTCTCAACCTTACTGTAGCATATTACCAGTTACTTCTCACATCATCTTAAATATCGCATATTATATAACAATTTTCACATAACTAAAAACCAATATCATACCTAACATATTTTAATCAATGTACAGTGATTAAATTATCAAAATTACATTATTTTTGCAATGATTGGCTTTTTGATTCCATTTTTTATGATGTTAATAGCACAAAACCTGATGATTTTCTGAGTTTATAAAAATAACCTAACTCAGTTCATAGGGGCTATTTTTAAATTAAAACTTGTTTATGTTTAATTATGCCTCATGTGAGAAATTTTCATTATAGATCGGTTAAATGTCCACTGTGCCAAAAAATAATTAAAACAAAAGATGAAAAATGGTTTTGTAGTAAAAAATGTGAAGATGAATGGAAATTACTAAATGTAGATTTAAAGAAAAGTACTAATAAAAAAGTAAAAGGAAGAGACACTAGTGGCTGATTGGTATAACTATTATAAAAAAATATGATTAGAGATTAAAATTCTAATTATGTTTTATGATTATTGTTGGTTATTCTCCTCATAAACTCTAATCATAGCCTCATGATTCGAATAAAACCTGCTAGGTGGCAATAAAATATAAGTAGTAGATAATGTCATAATGCTTAAGAGAGAACGAAAATGAAAAAAAAACAAATGACAGAAAAAGAAAAACAATCTCTAACTAAACTTGTGGAGAGTAGGAAAAAATCAATACGTTATTGTTCAAAAGCTCATTAAAATTTATTTATTGATAAAATTATCTCTAAACCATTTTTCAATAGTTATTCCATATTCTGATTTCATAACCTTTTTAATTTCATTTGATTTTTTATTTTCGTCTTCGATACAAGTTATTCTAAAAAATTCTTTTTCTAAATCATTTTTCTCCTCATATTCAATTCGCCATTTTTGTATTTTTAAATCTTTTTCATCTGTACTAATGGATCGGAAATTATTTTTTAATAAAAAATGCTCTGCAGCAATCAATGAAGTTCTATGATTTCCATTTTTAAAGGGATGAAGAACAATTAATGATATACAATAAGCCAAAGATAGTTTATAGATATCATCAAAATTATAAGAGGTGAACTTCAAAATATAATTAACATCATCAGGCTGAATTATGATAAATTCTTCAATTTCTTCACTGAGTTCTAAACATAATCTATTAATTTCAATTATTTCTTCTTCATTAAGATATTCGACCATCAAAAAAACATATGATAAAACTTCAGATATAGTTTACCATTTATGGCGGAGAGTACGTCACATGGTAATAATCTTGTATCTTTTTAGCTGGTTTTTTATCCCACCCCATTGTAAACCTGCTAGGTATTGCTTCCAATATCTAATCATAAATAGTAATTATATTTCTTTTTTCTCCTTAGACGCTTTAATCATAGCCTTTTTATTCTAATAAGAATCAACTAGAAAAAAGATGGAAATTAAATGTTTTAGAGTGAACCGCTGATAGTATACAACAAGAACATCTTTTTAAAACGATAGAAGTTACAAATATGTAGTTTGAGTTGATAAAATGAAATATGAAGAACTTAATGATGTTTGTGACGAAATTACAAACGATTTAATCAATTATGTAAAAAGAATCGCTTTTGATCCCATTAGATCAAGTGTATATACGTCATTAAAAAAACATCATTTAAAAATTGCAAAAAACTCAAATCTCTCTAAGCAGGAATTATTAGATATAACACAAACGGCATTTAACTTAACAAAAAAAGAAATTGGCCATATACTAAAAAATCGCATAATTAAACGTATTAATGATAACGATTTTTATAGATTATATACAGAACATCTTGATAATATATTAACAGACAAAAAATCGCATCCGAAAATAATACAAACAGAAGCGAAAAAAACTAAAAGAAAAAAATCATCAATTGAAGTAAAAACATTAGAATTGCATGACTCATACGTCAAGATTGAGCAGTTGTTTAGGAAATTCCATATTGTTGCTAATCAGTTGAAACAACGTCATGAAAAACGCTCAACATTTGAAATTAAAGATGAATATGATGTACAAGACTTGCTACATGCAATGCTAAAAATTCACTTTAATGATGTCAGACCTGAGGAATGGACACCAAGTTATGCATCCAATTGTTCTAGAATTGACTTTTTATTAAAAAATAAAAAAATTGCCATAGAAGTCAAAAAGACTCGTGCTGGTCTAACACCGAAAAAACTAAGTGATGAGCTAATAGTTGACATTGATCGTTATAAAAGCCACCACGATTGTAAAACCCTCTTTTGTTTTGTGTATGATCCCGAAAACAGAATATCAAACCAATCAGCTATTGAAAATGATTTATCTAGAGAAAACGAAAAAATTGCTGTTAAAGTAATCATTACACCAAAAGGATACTAAGAAATGAAATTTGTAACCATTTCAAAGTTTCATTAATCAATGTTAAGGAGATGCCCTCCATATTTATGACAAGTTAAAATGGTCGTAGTAATCAAAAGGTGGTAAGATTTGAGGCCAATAACGGATAATGAATTTAAAAAAGTAGAAGTTGCTCTTGAAACATATCCAGATTTAAAGAAATATATTGATGGTAATTTAATAAAATTCTTTTTTGATACCCCTGAGCGATTGAAGCAACACCCACTTTTTTGGTATCTATTGAAAGATGGAAATGCTGAAAAACTCTCCAATAACCTAAAAATCCTTGAATCAAAATGCAACAAATTTAAAAGGATCCTTAATAAGATCCATGACAAGGATAATACTGGTTTTCATTCATCAATGTCAGAAGTTGATGTCTTATCTTATTATTACTCAAAAGTCTCAGATGATTTTCAGGTCGAATATGAACCTAATATTACGGAGAAAGGAACAAAAGTTGATGCGAATATAACAACAAACGATAAAGATTTTTTTATAGAGATATTTACTGTTTTCCCAGATCAAAATTTTCAAAAAATGGACAAAATACATCAGAATATAAGAACAAAAATCGATGATTTTGATGACAATTCTTACATTGTTTGTTATACGATATATGAAGAATTTACAGAGGAAGATATAGATTATTTTGTTGTTGAAATGAAAAAAATCATAGACGAAAACTCTGCCAATGAACAGAACGCTGATCAGGATGATCCTGAGGTTGATGAAATGACAATTACAAGAAAAGGTATTGATATTGCACATGTTAGACTTTATAGAGATAAAAAAGTCAAGAAGGGTTTTGTTGGTTCGATGATGTCGCCTTTTCAAAAGGTTGAGGATGCTGGACGAATAAAGCAAAAGATATTAACGAAAATCGACCAGTTGCCCTCTCATGGTAGAAATATTGTAGTTGTAAACCTTTCAAAGATTTTTGGTGATAAGTTCTATGATATGGATGATGCATTTCTTGGACAGAAAACGGTTCTTGTAGATAAAGTTACATTTGAAGGATCTCTGGGTAGACATGCTAATGGTATTGTTCACCATGAAAAGGGCATATACATTTCCATGATTATCGCATATATTAATGATGACTATTCAACAAGAAGGTATTATATTAATGATGCAACAGCAATAGAACAATTGGATCAAGAGGAATGGAAACTTTTCTGATCAAAGCACATGGTGATAATTTGGATTTTCTTAATATAGAAAAATGGAATTGGATAAAACTTACAATATTTAATAGTCATTTTGATATACTTTTTATTGACGATGCCTAAAGAATCAAAATCTCACAGGTTATTAAAAGAATATGCAAAATTGCTATTATCTAAAGTCTTTCATTTTCCAAATAAGTATATTTATGAAGAATTTGCCATAGGATCAGTTAGATACGATGTTATTGCATATCCACCAGTTGAGTTTAGGAATGAGAGCAATATAATCGGAGTAGAATGCGGTAATATAAAAAATAATGTTCTAGCTAACTATACTCATTTTAAAAAAGCGCTAGAATTTGTTAATGTAATCATTTGGATACCATACGATATAAGAATAGCACCATGCGTGGATTTAGTCAGTTCCAGAATCAAAGATATAATATTCAGTGCTCCACGCCCTTTTGAAATTTTTAATAAAAAATATGCTGGGGGACAAAAATCCTGTACCGCAGATGAAATGATTGTTTTATTTATTACTAAAAAAGAAAGATTTCCATTTCTTGACAAAGACATCAGTACAAAATGGATTTTATGATGTATCTATCTTCTCAATATAACTTATAAAAATAATTTTGACCTTAGTTATTAGATATGATTATAGTTATGATTTTTACTTAAAATTTCTGACTATAGCCTCATGATTATTTAGATATCTTCTTGGAAATGAATGATTTAGAATTATTTATTGGCAATAATTTTGTAATTGTTAAAAACAGATTTAGTACACATTAAATTTAGGCATGCAAGCTAAATACGCCTTTTTCAAATCTTTGAAGTCAATATGATAATAGATATCAATTACCTCTCTTCGTTTATCCCCTCGTAGTTCTTTGATAAATTCCCGTGGCATCCCGTTTCTCCGAAGATATGTGGTAAAACAATGTCGTAGATTGTGACAGGAAAAATGATCCTCCAAACTATTTGAATCCTTGTTATAGAGAGGCAGTTTTTTTCCTTTATATCAATTCTAATCCGCCAGGTCCTTCTAAAACTTACAAAATTCGATATCCATACTTATCAAATTTTTAATGCCTGTTTATACTTCCATCTCTTAAATGCTTTCAATGTTTCAAAAGCAAAAAGGAATATTCCTGTGAAAAGTAAAATATACATCCAATCCGTAAAACTAAGATATGCAAATGATAGGAATTCATGGATATATGGGCCATAAACACCTAAAAGCACTAAACCTATTGAAAATAGTATAACTATCAATAGTGGTTTGTTAGTAAAGAAATTACGGTTAAATATTGAAGTATGCTCATATCTCCGAGATAGTATATTTGCAAATTGACAGTAGGCTATTGTTACCCAACATATCGTCGTAGCTCTTGCATACAAAACTGTGTCTACATTATCCATCGTAAAAATTACTCCCTCTCGATGCATAAATAAAGCAAAATTCAAAAACGCAAGGGCACCTATCAAAATACCAAAAAATATTATTTCTGCAGATGTAAACCTGTTTAATATATGTGCCTTCCTATCTCTAGGGGGAGCGGTCATAACTTTTTTTGACGCAGGATCAAAAGTTAAAAAAGTGAGAGGTAATATTTCTGCAAATAGGTCAATTGCTAGAATCTGTATGGCAAGAATAGGTATTGCCCAGTTCCAAAGAGCAACAGCAGCAAGTCCCATTAATACAACTGCAAGTTCAGCTGCATTTGTAGTCATAGATGCTATTATTGTTTTTTTCAGGTTATTATATATTCTCCGTCCTTCTTTTACAGCATAAACAAGTGTTGTATAACTATCATCTAATAATATTAATTCAGAGGACTCTTTAGCAACATCTGTTCCTGTTCTCCCCATAGCAACCCCGATATGTGCCATTTTAAGAGCTGGCGCATCATTTACTCCATCTCCTGTTACTGCTACTATTTTATCTTGTCCTTCAAGTGTTTTTACGATACGTAGTTTATCACTTGGATCCACCCTGGAAAATATTATAGAGTCGTCTTTTGATAAAATAGTAGATAACTCTTCATCTGTCATTTTATGTAGCTCTTGACCTGTAATTACAATTGAGGCTTCACCAGTTGGCGAAAGCCCTATTTCTTTTCCAATTGCTTGAGCAGTAATAGCATGGTCGCCAGTCATAATCAATGTCCGAATATGAGCCTTATGTGCAACATCTATTGCTTCTTTTACACCCTCCTTCGGAGGATCTGTCATCCCTACCAATCCTAAAAAAATAACATCTTTTTCAATTTCTTCAATTACGTAATCCTTACCATCCGTTTCGAGAGGCCTATAAGCAATTGCAAGTACTCGCATTGCTTTTTCTGCATATTCTTCACTAATCTGTTTTATCTTTTTTTTATCATTTTCAGTAATTGGAGCTGCTTTTCCATTTTTATAAATATATTTGGTTTTATGGATGAGCGTAGTAATTGAAAGAACACTGTCGAGAGCTCCTTTTATTGTGAGCACTTGACGATCTCCAAACTGACGAATCGAACTCATCCTTTTTCGCTCTGAATCAAATGGGAACTCATGTAATTCAGGGTTTTCTTCATCTTCTATAGGGGAGCGTGTACCCATTTTTGTTGAAAGAGTAATTAAAGCAGCTTCAGTAGGATCACCTATCGGATACCAAGAATCATGTTTATCATCAGGTGCATGAATTTCTGCATTTGACGCCATAGTAGACGCATCTAACATGACCTCTAACTCATCTATCTCCCCCTGAGAAAGAGCATTCCCATTTTCATCAAGCATACCCCCTTTAGGTTCATAACCAATACCTTCAACAGTGAATTTTTTATCATTGAACCATACAGCTCGAACAGTCATTTCATTTTTTGTAAGAGTCCCTGTTTTATCAGTACATATCACATTTGTTGAACCAAGTGTTTCTACAGAAGGCAATTTTTTTACCACTGCTTTTTTTTCAGCAAGTCTCTTACTGGCAGTAGTTAAAGCAACAGTTACCTGCGCAGGGAGTGCCTGAGGAACTGATGCAACAGCAATTCCAAGAGCATACACAAGGCTAACATATAAATCAAAACCCTGCTGTAAAGCTAGGATAAACAAAGCAACACTCAAAAATATTACAATAAGAGTTAACTTGTTACCGAGGATACCAAGTTCCTTTTGTAAAGGCGACAGGAGTACCTCTGTTTCTTGAGTCATATTAGCTATTTTTCCTAACTCTGTCTTCATACCTGTTGCAACAACCACTCCTCTTGCATTTCCTGAGGCAACTGTTGTCCCTACATATACCATATTATCTCTATCTGCAAGAGTTACTTCTTCTTTGATTGCGTTACTATGTTTTTCCTGAGGCATTGATTCTCCTGTGAGGGAGAAATCATTTGTTCTAAGGTTAAAAGATTCAATGATACGTAAATCTGCTGGGATTTTATCTCCTTCTTCAACTACTACAATATTTCCAGGTACTAATTCCCCTTGATCAGTTTCAACGATTTCTCCATTTTGAATTATTTTTGCAGGTGATTTAATAAGATCTTTTAACTGATCAAGTATTTTCTCTGCTTTGTACTCCTGAACAAAACCTATAACGGCGTTCAATATAACTATGATAAACATTACTGATCCATCACGTAAGCTGCCTATTGCAAAAGATATAATTCCAGCAAAAATTAGTACCAAGACCAGGACTTCTTTAAACTGAGATAAGAACATCAACAATGGCGATGTTTTAATATCAACTGTTAACTCGTTTTTACCATATTTTAGAAGACGGTTTTGCGTTTCTTTTTGTGACAATCCTTTCTTAGTTGTTCCCAATGATTCTAGTGTTTCTTCAACAGTCATATTGTAAAAATCTTTTTTATCTGACATAAACGACCCACCTCTCAATACAGAAAGACAAAACTATCTTTTATTATATTTGGTAAATGTGATGGTGAAGAAGCGAAATCTTTTTTGTGCTTTTGAATATACAGTATAATAAAATGAAATCAATAAGTATGAAAAAAAGTTATAATACTATTCTAGATGAACTTGATAAATATAAGAAAAATGATTATACATTTTCCAGTGGTCGAATAATTGGTTCTATGTGCACTCAGCCTCATCCTATAGCAAAAGAAGCTTATGTTAGATTTCTTGAAACTAATCTTGGAGATCCTGAATTATTCCCAGGGACAAGAAAAATTGAATCAAAGTACATCCAATTTGTTTCAAACTTATTAAATGCACCAACGAACTCTACAGGACAAATTATCAGCGGTGGAACTGAAGGTAACATTACTGCCATGTGGATTGCAAAAAAAATAACTGGAAAAAATGAAATTATTATTCCTGAGAGCGCTCATTTTTCATTTCAGAAAATCGAATCTTTAATGGATATGAAACTTGTCACCATTCCTTTAACAAAAGAATATTCAATAGATATTTCAAAAGTAAAAAAAAGAATTAATAAAAAAACTGCAGCTATTGTTGGAATTGCGGGTTCAACTGAGCTAGGTACAATTGATCCAATACCAGAGCTATCTGATCTTTGCACTGCAGAAAATATTTTTTTACATGTAGATGCAGCTTTTGGTGGTTTTGTAATCCCGTTTTTAAAAAGAAAATATCATAATATACCAGATTTTGATTT
>JAUWIE010000084.1 GCA_030605515.1 Thermoplasmatota archaeon | reverse complement strand
ATATTCCGGCTGAGGTTGTGAGTAATAAAGTTGAAGAACTTCTTAAATGATCATTATCAGAAATTGCAATACTTGCGGATTGGGCATTTACAGCATTCTGGTCTTTTTTTACAGTAGTTTTTTACAAAAATAACAATTAATGCGTGTAATTCATTATAAATTTGAGTTAATTTTTCTGTATTATATTTTTTGTTAAGTTCCCTCTGGAAAAAAAGTTGGATTTCATCATATGAATCTCCTGCTTTTATAGGTAGTCTTTTACATATACGTTTTGTATATGCGTCAACGACAAATATCGGGAAATTCCCAGCATATAACAATATTGAATCTGCAGTTTCAGGTCCTATTCCATTTAATGAAAGCAGCTCGTTTCTTATTATGAATAACTCTTGATCAAAGAAACAATTTAGATCACTATGATAATTATTATGTAAATGTGATGCTAAATTCTTTATTCGTTGCGCTTTTTGATTGAAAAACCCTGAAGGTTTAATCATTTCCCGTAGATGTTCTAAATCGATATTAGAAATTTTTTCTATCTCCAAGATTTTTTTTATTTTTAGATTTGTTAATGCTTTTTCTACATTTGACCATGCTGTGTTTTGAGTTAAAATAGCTCCAACCATAACCTCAAATCTTGGGTCACTGCTATGATTTTTATGATAGCTGCTATCTACTGGCCACCATTTTTGAATGCCTAATTCATCTAAAAGTATTTCATAAAGGATATTGGGAGTTATTTTCATTTGTTCATAACTAGTAACTTTATTATCTACTATGAATTTTTTGTTTTACGATTTTGAAATAGTATTTAAACTAAGAAACTGTTATGTACGTAGAAGGGAAATATATGGTTTTAGGTGGATCTAAGATAAAATCGCTTGAGGAACATAAATCATTAGAGGTTGGATTACATAGAGAGCTTATGAGTATTTGCCGTAGATATGTAAATGATATTGGTATAATATCTGTTGTAGGGATTCTTGATCTAGTAAAACAAGAAATAGTTGATTTTGATAAAGCGAAAATGAAAGTTGTAAAAAGAGAAGAACTAGATGCTAGTATCGGAATGGGAAATATAGAAAAAATAGGTTAAATTTTTTGTTCAGATCTCTCTTTTTTTTATTTTCACCTCGTGATTATTTGGTATTTCATTAAATAATGTTTTAGAAGGTTTTATAAAAGAAAAAAGATTTGAAGAATTATGTTAAACAATAATGGATTTGCAAGTGATAATCATTCCGGTATCCATCCAGATATTCTAAAAGCAATTGAGTCTGTAAATATAGGTTATAGTATTGCATATGGCGATGATGAATATTCAAAACGTGCTATAAATAAATTCAAGGAGCATTTTGGTAAAAATATCAATGTTTACTTTGTTTATAACGGAACTGCAGCAAACATATTAGGATTAAAAACAGTAACTACTTCTTTTAATTCAATTATTTGCGCTGAAACTGCACATCTAAATGTTCATGAATGTTGTGGTCCAGAGAAATTTATTGGATGTAAACTTGTGACAATTCCAACAATAAATGGGAAATTAACAATTGATCTGATAAAACCACACATTATAGGTTTTGGAGATCCTCATATGGCTCAGCCGAAAGTCATTTCTATTACTCAGCCGACAGAACTAGGTACTGTTTATACTCCTGAAGAGATTAAGAAAATCTCAGATTATGCACATAAAAATAAAATGCTAATTCATATGGATGGTGCAAGGCTTTGTAACGCTGCTGTTAAACTCAACACTAGCCTGAAAGATATTACCGGCGATATTGGAGTTGATATTCTTTCTTTTGGTGGAACAAAAAATGGTATGATGTTTGGAGAAGCTGTTGTTTTTTTTGATAAAAAATTATCAAACAACTTTCCTTATTTTAGAAAACAAGGTATGCAGCTTGCATCTAAAATGCGTTTTATTTCAGCACAATTTGAAGCATTTCTCTCTAATAATCTATGGTTTAAAAATGCAAAACATTCAAACAAGATGACTCAAATTTTATACAGGGAGGTAAAAGACATCCCGAATGTTAGAATAACTCAAAAAGTTGAGGCAAATGCTGTGTTTGCAACACTTCCAAAAAAATATATTTCTCCTTTACAGAAAAGATATTTTTTTCATGTGTTTGATGATCAGATATCTGAGGTTAGATGGATGTGTTCTTTTGATACAACCAAATCGGATATTATGAACTTTGCAGATTGTATTCGGGAAATTGTAAAATAAACCTTTTTTATTTCTAAATAGCATAAAAAATATCAGAGACTGCAATTGTTATCAGAAATATAAGTTTTTTTGTTCATCTTAGGAGGTTACACTACTTGCATCTCCATTTTTCAATTATCATCACATTTATCAGACAAAACGAGATTTGAACTTGGATCTAATAAATAATCAATAATTTATATAAATAAAAATTCGTTATATGTTCTTAAACATTCCAATAATAATAAATATATATAAAAATTTGTATTATAATAATGCCTGCATCATAAATGATGGCTTAAAGTAATATGCCCAAAGAATAAGCCGCTTGGGGGACTTTAGTAGCCAAGTCTCAGAGCCCCAACAATTGGGGATGAGATTTGAACACGAGTTTGCCAGTAAATTTTATTGACAATTGATGAATAATTGATAAGCCATATTTTTATAATCTAATGCTGCAACTTTTTAACAGCACCCATAAATTCATCGAAATCAAATGGTTTTGTGACGTAATCAACTATGTTTCCCATTTCAAATATCTTCTTTTTTTCATCATCTGGAAACCTTATAACGGTAAGCACTATTATCTTTGGATTGCTCTTCTTTTCCTTTAGTTTTTCAAGTATCTCCAGTGTGGTTAACCCGGGCATCATCACATCAAGAGTGACAATATCAGGATTATAACTATCTACTTTCCCAAGAAAATCAGGACCACCCTCAGCCATCTCAGTTTCAAAACCCTCTTTTTGCATCATAAGATCGACCATTTCTCTAAAATCTTTCTCGTCATCTACAATCATTATTCTTGTCATTTTATACCACTTCTTTATAAACATTAAGTGTGTTTTCTGCGACACGATCCCAGGTGAATAGATCGATCTCCTGTTTTCCATGTTCTGCTAAGGTCGTTCGTAACGGATCATATCTTAATAACGATACGATTTTATTCGCCATTTCATCAGTATCCCAAAAATCAACACGTAGACAATTATTAAAAGCCTCAGAGACACCCGCGGTTTTTGATACAATGACTGGTGTTCCAGCAGAAATAGCCTCAAGAGCGGTAATCCCAAACGGTTCGCTTACAGAAGGCATAACATACACACTAGAAATCCCATAAATGTGCTTAACCTCGTCTTCAGTCAGCAATCCTGTAAAAATAACCTTGTTAGATATATCCATACCAATAGCTTGATCGATCAAACGCGGAAGCATGTCTCCCATGCCAGCGACGACAAACTTGCAATTCTCATGTTCAAGTACTTTTTCCGCTGCTTTGAGGAAAAACTCGGGTCCTTTCTGAATCGTTAATCTCCCTAAAAACAAGACAATATTCTGTTTTTCACGCTCACCAATTGGATACACAGCGTTGTGAACAACAGTGATTTTATCAGGCGATATACCATATTTTTCAACGATAACTCTTTTAGTAAAATGGCTTACGGCAATTATCTTGTCTGCCTTTTCCATCCCCTCACGTTCAATGTTAATGAACCAATCATTTGGATAAAGCCAACCACTGCGATCATACTCAGTCGAATGAACCGTTAAAATAAATGGAATGCCCATTTTTTCCTTCAATGCAACACCTGCTTTCATGGTAAGCCAATCATGACAATGAATAAGATCATACTTCCCATTAACTTTCTGAACCAGAAGATCATTATATCTGTAAACACTCTCAAAGAATTGGCCTGCTAACGCTTTATCTTCTGGTCGATCATACGGAAATATATCGGTTTCTCCAACTTCTTTTATAACTAGATTTTCCTTATCGCTACTTGCACTATGTTTAGTTTTAGGCATATAGAAATCTACTTTTACATTTTTATCAGCAAGGCTACGAGTAAGTCCATAACAATGAGTACCTAATCCCCCAACTTTAAATGGTGGATATTCCCAACCAATCATTGCTACTTTCATATCAATCTTACTTTTTATAGAGGTTGTCTGTTCGAAAGTAGCTGTTTAATATCATTCTGTTTCTCCACCATTAAATTTTTTCCACTTATCTTTAATAATAATTTTCTGTACTTTTTCTCCTCAGATCTCCTCCTTTTTCAACAATCCCCTAGTTTTTCAGGGGAAAAAGCCCAGTGTTACAAACTGGACTTGATGGGCATAAAGCCACATCTCTTACTATTAGAACAGAAGACAGTGCTGAGCACTCTAAACAGCACCATCACTGCCTATATGATTATTTTTCATCCCACCGGGATGCCATATAAATGCTTTTACCCATATTAAACTATAGCTCGAAAATAGGATGATAATAGGTGGAATATAGGTGAAAGAGTAAACATAGGAATAAACCTATTACATATACGAAATCACTAAAACAGTGAACGAAAGAGTAATATGGCGAGTATATAACTATGCGATCTGTCTTTTTTGGAGTAGAGTATTCCCTTTTTCTGAGATATGTACTGTTTTCGCTCGTCCTTGTTTTTTTATGGAGACCAAGCCATTATTTTCAAGAATTCTAACTCTTTTAGCAGTAGTTGATTTATCAATTGAAAATTCTCTACTAATTTTTTTAAAAGAAACCACAGCATTATTTTGATTTTGTTCCTGTACAAATTTTAGAATATCATAAAACTCGTCTTCGATTTGTATTCTGTCTATCTTTTGGCTAGGTAAAGGTTGAAGTTCGCTTTCTATAAAAGCCTTTTGTCTCTTGTCTATAATCGACGGATCAAGATGTAGCAACAATATAGATTTGTTCTCTGATACTATACTATTAATCTGATACAATGATTTGACAAATTGTTCAAATGAAAAATTAGTTATCAGATAATCAACCCTGTCTAATAATATCACTGCGTTGGGATGTTTTTTACTAAAATCTCTTGTCGTAGCTGTTAACTCCGCAAGATCCGAGATATTGTCAAACCCTCCCAGTTTATTTTGATCTAATAATTCAACTTGAATGTCCATAGAATGAATCATGCCTTCTATCATCTCAGGGTTAGCACGAGTGATAAACAAACCCTTATAATCTAACCTTGTTAAATCAATAAAAAGATCTATTGCAGCTTTATTGTTTTTATCGCTGATAAGATAACTGTTTCCCTTTAACAATTTTCTATGGCTTTCTCGTTCATGAGTTATGTCTCTTCCGAAAAAAAGAATACCGATAGATTCCTTGTTACCACTTTTGATGGTTGAATAGGATAGCTTTATTATTTTTTTCGTACCATATTTTGTCCTTAAAACAAATTCATCAACTACTCCTTTATGACCATTATAGATACTTTTGATAGTATCTAATAGCTCCCGAGGTTTATCAAAAACGATCAACTTGGTTACAGGTCTGCCAATAACATCTCTCGTTTTATATCCTGTAATGCGTTCTGCTGTTTTGTTCCACGTAGTTACCCTGTTATTTTTATCAAATGAAATAATAATCTCAGAAGCACTGTTGATGATGTTTTGCAGATATTCTTTTGTTCTAATGATTTCTTCTTCGGTTCTTTTTTGTTTGGTGATGTCTCGGGCGACACCAATAAGCCCAATAATGTTTCCTTTATCATCAAATCGCGGAACTTTTATAGCTTGAAACCAATACTCGTTTCCATCCACTCCCGTCATATGTTTTGTAATTTCTCTTGGCTTGCCTGTTTTGAAAACAAGTTGATCATCATCCATATTTTTCTCGGCTTCCTCTTTGTTTGACATTATTTCATAATCGTTCTTTCCAATAACTTTTTCGTTAGGCAATCCAAAAGTTTCCAATGTCTTATTATTTGCAATAATATAACGACTTTCCAGATCTTTAAAGAAAATAGCATCATGTGCAGACTCTACCATAAGTTGATATTGTTTGAGATTCTCCTCTGCTTTCTTGCACTCTAGTGCGTTTCCCAAAATCTCAGAGGATAGTCGGAGAAGCGTTATATCGTTAGCAACCCAATTTCTAGTCTCAACTACATTGTCAAAACCTATGAACCCGTTTAGTTCTCCCCCTATATGTAATGGCAACACAAGAAGCGACTTGATATCCTGTTTTTCCAGTATTTCCTTCTCAGCATGTGCCTCAACAGGTAATTCTGAAACATCAATAATATGAATAGTCTCATTATTACGAAGTTTTTTCATCCACCACGGAGCTATATCCATAGGACAATTCTTCAGATTATCTATCTGCGGGCTCACCCCAGCAGCACACCATTCATGCGTGTTATCCATCGTAGTTCCATCTTCATTAAATAGAAAGAGATAAGCACGACTTGCACCACTTAACCTACCTATGTCTTCAAGCATAGTTGTAATGGCATCATCAATATCCGAAATGCCAACAAATCGGGATGAAATAGATGAAATCATTTTTTCAAATTCTAACCTAAACTTAATGGTTCCCTCAGCCTGCGCTTGGTTGGTGATATACTCCCCCATATTATCACTCTAACGAATATCCATATTAACTATTATATTTTTCTTGTCTCTTTCAACCCTCTTCACATACATCAGAAAAATAACGCTGTTAGAAAAACGAATGATTTCTAGGCTAGTGATTTTGACATGTTTTTCTTGATAGCAAATTTTTAGATGTTTTTTAAACAGGATATTTGCAAAATGAAGTCCAAATGCCAAGTTTAACTTGGGTTAAATAAGTTTTTGTGTGATTTAATCACGAAAAAAAATGTTTCTAAATGTTAAACATAACAAAAAAGGAAAAATATTTAAGTGTGTATTCACATAATACACATATAGTGATATTTTATGCCAAATATAACATTATCCCTGCCAAGTGAATTGCATAAGTTTGTTAAAAAACATAATGAAATAAATTGGAGTGAAATTGCCCGTAGAGCAATATTTACACAGGTGAAAAAAATCCAACTCATGGAAAAACTAGTTGAAAATAGCAAATTCAAGGAAGAAGACATTGAAGAACTTGATAAGAAAATCAAAGAAGGTCTGCTGAAAAGGTTTTCAGAATGAGACTTATCATTGATACGAACAGAATAATCTCTGCATTGCTTAAAGAAGGATGGACAAGGGAGATTATCACTTCAATCAACTTTGAATTTTATACTATCGACTATGCAATAGAAGAACTTAGTAAACATAAAAATTATATTTTGAAGAAAGCAAAAATGAATGAGGGAGAATTTGAACTTTTATTCAACTTAGTCATGGAGAACATAAACATAGTTCCTGATAAAAAAGTTAAATCTCATATGAAAAAAGCGGTCGATATTATGAAGGATATTGATCTCAATGATTCACCTATTCTTGCTTGTGCTTTATCTATTCCAAATGAGGATATTTGGACTGAAGATAAGCATTTTGACAAACAAAGTAATGTAAGAATATGGACAACAAAAGATTTAAAGAAACATATGTGAAAAAGTAATTTTCCCATTTATCATGTTAAACACGAGTTTCAAATCAAACCATGATTTCTTCCTGTAAAAGTGTAGTGGCTAGCGAATTTTAAATTCACTTACTTAATCCACTATCTTTTTCTGTCACACTGTGATAGAGCCTTTTGTTATCTTTAACGATCATCACATCTATCTTTTATTTTTTCCAAAAAATGCTCGTCAGTTAGACGATTTATAATCTTTTCTAAGGCTAATTAATTTTTCGTAGTAACTATAATTTAACAGGAGGGGAAAAGGCTAGATTTGAAAGTCAAGTTAAACGTTCATAAAACAAGTTTTTGGAAAGTTTAACTTTACATTCACAAGCCTATTCAGATTTTGCTAAATGGAGACGAATATCTCTTTTACCCGCAACAATCATCCACGGGTGCTGGTCCACCACCATACAAATAAGCAATAATATATGTTAAATCCCCTATGTTCACATTACCATCACCGTTCACATCAGCAACACAAAGTTCTGGTATTGGTGCTGGTCCACCACCATATAAGTATGCTATCAAGTATGTTAGATCAGCAATGTTAACGCTCCCATCATTGTTCATATCGCCACATATTAGTTCAGGTTCTATCGTAAATGAAAAAGGATTGGATGTGTTTCCATTGCTACTGGTAT
>JAUWIE010000021.1 GCA_030605515.1 Thermoplasmatota archaeon | reverse complement strand
ATTTGCTTACATAATATCTCAATACTACTCCCAGGAGATCCAAGGATTAGTGTTGTAAAACCCTTTGGTATACCACCTTCAAGTAGGTTATCCAGTTTTTCTATCCCTGTTGTTATAAATCCTTCAGTTGTCATATTCTTTATTCTTCAATTTTTTTTGTACTATATATAAAATTATTTTTTATTCTTTCACGTTCAAATTTATCATCATCTGAAGCATTAGCTTTGAATGTAAATTCAATCATTGGTGCTCCTTCTGCAATGGTACTACCCATTAAAAGCTCACCATTGGGAAAAACACTAAGAAGTATACCTCTTAAATATCCATAAGTAAAAAGTGAAGCAATATTTGGATCATCGGATTCTTCATGCAAACGACAACTAAAAATTAGAGATCTTGCTTTATCATCTGTTAACTCAGTAAACGTGGCAACAGTGCCCATTGGATTAAAAATATTGGCAGCAACAGGTTTTATTAGATTTTCCATTGTCCACTGATTAGATTCATTTTTAATTAAATCCTCAAATAAACCTCTACCAAATGCTTCAGCAGTTTGCATAGCTGTTTCAACGTTACCACCACTATCCACTAGTTTTCCTTTTGTAACATCAAATGCGATTTCTCTTCGCTTCAAAAGGTTTTCAACTTCATTTGACTGAGTAATCCAAACAGCATTATCACCCACATCTATTCTTTTAAATGGCTCGTCCATGATACATCACCAAATATAATTTAGATAAACGAATCTCTCACTTTTAAAATCTTGTCGTTCAAATAAATTAATTTATTGAGCTGGCTATCCACTCCTTCTTCTTCTATCATCAAGGAGACACTATGTATGTTTCTTGCCCTTGTTCTATTTGCTAAATGATAAAAAAACTCAGTAACTATTTCTAGATCGTTATATATAACCAATGTACTCAAAGAATCAAGTATTAGATATTTATTTGTATCATCATCAACATTTTTAAAAACATTTATTATTTCAAGACCTAGATTTTCAAGCATCGTCGGACTCTCTATGAAAACACAATTTGGATTTGTATTTGATATTCCTGCAGCACGTGAAATACAATCAATAAATTTAATATTTTCTAATCCTGATAAATCTCCGAATTGTTTAATAAGATTATCATAAGGCTTTGTTATTGTTACATAAACCCAAGCGTCTTCAGTTCTACTACATATATACTCAAGCAATGCTTGTGTAAGATCTGAATAATTTTTACTAGGGAGCATTATTCCAACAGATTGATTTATAGTAATTGCTTTTGAGATTCTTTCTTTTAAACCATCAATTAGAGTATTTACCATATGTTCACTCTCATGATTTAAGTAACGGTGCAAGTTCTATGCCATTATTTGACGAAATAATCATAGCAGATTTTGTCCTACTATGAGCCATCCCACGCATTTTAATTAATTGAAATGTTCTGATTAAATCCCCTTTTCGTTCAATATCACCAAGGAAAATTATACCATCTGAAATAAACTCTTCAATACCATGTTGGGAATACTGGAATTTTCTTGGTGGTACTTCTGAGGTTAAAAAAGTCGTGCAGTTCATAGCAGCAAGAGAAGAACCTAGTTTAAAAATAAAATCTCTAATCATTTCTTTTGACTGTAATCTGTAGCATAATGCTGTTATTGAGTCAATTGCAAGTCTTTTAACATTTAATTCATCTGCAATATCTTTTAATACATCAAGAAGTGCAGCAGCATCCTCAACAGAGTATTTTTCTGTATCAAGACCCAGTCGTTCACTAATAATTCTTAGATCAATTAGATTAACCATTCCTGATTCAATGAGTTTCTTATCATAGAAACTAAAACCCTCCATGTTTTTTGTTAATTTAAATAATGGCTCGGTTATAGTAAAAAAAACTCCTCTCTCACCTTGCTGTGCTCCATTTACTAGATATTGCATACACAGGGTAGTTTTCCCTGAACCACTACTTCCAACTACTAAAACTGTACTTCCAACTGGAATACCACCTCCAAGAAGGTTATCTAAATCAGCCATCCCAGTTACACATAGCTCTTCTTCAGGCATACATTACTCTCCTCGTTTAAGATTAATTGTTTTTACAATATATACAATTCATGGTTATAAAACTTAAGGTTTAATTAATAGTGCAGGGGAAGGGATTTGAACCCTTGGACTCCTTCGAGACAGGATGTCTCATCGAACCCTTATAATGTGATAGATCTTAAGTCCTGCGCCGTTGGCCAAGCTTGGCTACCCCTGCAGACCACCTTTATTATAGTGAGTGCGGGCGCCGGGATTTGAACCCGGGCTGAGGGCTTGGAAGGCCCTAATCATAACCCCTAGATCACACCCGCAAAATCAGGAGTGAAATACACTCTATGTTTTAGTATTTTGCTATGTAAAAAATTTTTGAAATAAGAATTACAATTAAACGATTCAACTTTTGTTTTAAACGTACATTTAAATAAAAATATGTTATTACCAGTAAGATAGGGAGGATAATTTAAAATGAGATATAACTTATGGAAAAGAGGAATAGTTCTCGGAATAATTATATTGTTTGTAGGAGCAAGTGTTGTACCAGTTTTAGGAACTAGTGTTAATTTTGGTGTAAGCAAAGACATAACTAAGTACAATAAGATAAAGACCATGGGAATATTTAATACGGAAAACGAAACCAAGGGGATTATTTTAGGAGCAATTTCTGATGTACATAGAGAAGATAATTATATTAGCTTTAATTCTGTTTTTGTTATTGTAATAATAATTAGGGGAAGCGGTATAATGTATATCTATAATGAAGGTCATTTTATGATTTCACCTGATTATTTAGGAATTATTACAGATAGTACAATTTTTGTATCAAGTGAAATTCAAAAATTACCATAGGTCGGTTGGCACTACTGCAAATTTCTTGAAAAGAAATGTTTAACTATTTATTGGCTATTGTATATTTGCTGGAGAGGAAAAAATGAAGGACGTTAAACGTATTGTTATACCTGTTGATAATTCAGATTTTTCAAAGGATGTTGTTAAAAAAGGCGCTTTTTTAGCAAAACTATTGGATGTTACCGCAAATGTTATCTCAGTAAATGATACTCATCATTTTATATCATCTGTTATCCTTGAGGAAAAATTTAAGAAAGAAGCAGAGCGTGCTCTTGAAAGATTTAAAAAAATCGGTGATGAAACTGGCGTAAAAATTGAAACAAACCTGATATCTGGTAAACCTGCTGAAGAAATCGTAAAATTTGCAAATGAAGATGATCTAATTGTTATTGCACATCATGATAAAAAAGCAATTGACCGGTTTATAGTTGGCAGTATTTCCTCGGAGGTAGTTAGGAATGCTCCTTGTTCAGTCTTAGTTGTAAAATAAAAGAAGATATGATTTTTTATTTTTCTTCTTTTTTGGAACTATCTTTTTTCTTATCGTCTTTTACTTTGTAGTCTGCATCAATTGTTTTATCCTCTTCAGATGGATGACCAGACCATGATTCATTACTGGTTTCACTTTGTCCACCTGCTTGCTGCTGTTGTTGTGCTTGTTGAGCAGCCTGTTGATATATCGCTGTGGATACTTTTTGTAAAACTTTTGATAATTCATCTGTTTTCTCTTTGATTTTTTCAGTGTCATCACCTGTTAGTGCTTCTCTTAGTTCTTTTTGTGAATCTTTTATTTTATTTTTATCATCATCTGATATTTTATCTTTTAACTCTTCAAGGGTTTTATCTATACTGTTAGTTAAGGCATCTGCTGTGTTTCTGACCTCAATTTTTTCTTTACGTTTTTTATCTTCTTCTGCATGTTCTTCTGCATCTTTTTTCATGTTTTCAATTTCAGAATCTGATAATTTTGTAGAACCTGTGATTCTAATTGATTGTTCTTTTCTAGTTCCTAAATCCTTTGCCTGAACGTTTAAAATACCATCGACATCGATATCAAATGATACTTCAATTTGGGGTATTCCATGAGGTGCTGGTAAGATTCCATCTAAGTGAAATCGGCCTAAACTTTTGTTATCAACAGCCATTGATCTTTCACCTTGTAAAACATTAATATCTACGCTTGGTTGATTATCAGCAGCTGTTGAAAATATCTTACTTTTTTTAGTTGGAATTGTTGTATTACGTTCAATTAATGGCGTTGCAACAGCACCCAGGGTTTCAATACTTAGTGTTAAAGGTGTTACATCTAAAAGAACAATATCTTTGTCAATATCTCCTGAAAGAATACCTGCTTGAATAGCAGCTCCAGTTGCAACACATTCCATTGGATCAACATCACGTTTTGGTTTTTTACCAAATATCTCTTCTACTTTTTTCATAACAAGAGGTATGCGTGTTGTTCCACCAACAAGGACAATATGATCAATATCTGAAGGTTTAAATTTAGCATCTGATAATGCTTGCTTACAAGGCTTTATCGTTTTATCAACAATTGGTGAGATAATTTTTTCAAATTGTGAACGAGTAAGTTTCATTTCAAGATGTTTAGGTTCATTATCAACAACTGTGATGTAAGGCAGATTAATATCTGTTTGAAGAGTTGATGAAAGCTCCATTTTTGCTTTTTCAGCAGCTTCAAAGAGTCGCTGTAATGTTGATGGATCTTTTCTAAGATCGATTTTTTGTTGTTTTTTGAACTCATCTGCAAAATAATCAACTAAGGCTTGATCCATATCAGAACCACCAAGCTGCGTATCACCATTAGTGGATAATACTTCAAAGACACCTTCACCTACTTCCATAAGGGTGATATCAAATGTTCCACCACCAAAATCATACACTGCTATCTTATGATCACCTTTTTTATCAAGTCCATATGCAAGAGATGCAGCTGTAGGTTCATTTATGATACGTTTAACGTTAAGTCCAGCAATAGCACCAGCATCTTTTGTAGCTTGACGTTGATCATCATTAAAATACGCAGGAACCGTAATTACTGCATCTGATATCTCTTCACCAAGAAAATCCTCGGCATCCTTTTTAATCTTCTGTAGAATAAAAGCACTGATTTGCTCAGGTGAATACTCCTTACCTCGGATTTTGGTTTTTTCACCAGTTCCCATCTTACGTTTTATTCGTTGGACAGTTCCTTCAGGGTTTGTAACAGCCTGACGTTTGGCTGCTTCACCTACAAGCATTTCACCATCTTTTGTAAACGCCACGACTGAAGGAAAATAAGGTTGCCCCTCAGCACTTTTAATAATAGTTGGTTTACCTGCTTCTACAACAGCTACTTCAGAGTTTGTGGTACCAAGATCCATACCTAATATTTTTCCCATTTTTATATCACCTTTTATTTATCATTTTTTTTTATTCTTAGCAACAATTACTTGAGAAGGTCTAAGTAGTTTCTCATTTATCATATAACCTTTTTTTACCTCCTCAATAATTGTATCATCATCACAACCTTCTTTTTCTATTGTAGAAACTGCGTGATGAAGGTTATGATCAAACATTTTACCAATACAATCAATACATTTAATTTGTTCTTTTTCAAAGAAATTATTTAGGTTATTTAAAATTAATTTTAAACCTGTTTTAGGATCATTATCATCATATGCTTTTTTCAGCAATTCATTAATATCAATTAACTCGGAAAGATATTTTTTCTTTATTTCTTCTTCTTTTAATATTAGTTCTTTTTCCATTCTTTTTTGATAGTTTTGGAAATCTGCTATACTGCGTAATAATTTGTCATCTTTGTTTGTTAATTCTTGTTTTAATTTATCTATTTCCTTTCTAGGATTAGTTGTTTTTTTTTCAGTTGTATCTTTCTTTTTACCTGTAGGTTTCTTAGTTGTCATACTCACCATAATTATAATTAAAAAAAAGAAAAAAGAGGGGTTGGATGTTATTAGTAATCCATTCCGCCCATACCTGGTGGCATTCCACCTGGTGGCATTCCTCCAGGTCCGCCTGGTGGTCCTCCTCCGCCTTTTGAAGCGATGACATCATCAATTCTGAGTATCATTGATGCGGCTTCTGAGGATGCCTCTATTTCTTGTTTACTTACACGTAATGGTTCTACAATATTGTTTATTAGCATGTCGTCTACATGTCCATCATGGACGTTAATACCTGCGTATTTATTCCCTTTTTTATGTGCGCTTCTTATTTCAAGCATCATGTCAATTGGATCAAGACCAGCGTTTTCGGATAGAGTTTTTGGTATGATTTCAATTGCATTTGCAAATGCTTCAATTGCCATTTGTTCTCTTCCACCTATAGATGGAGCATAGTCACGAAGAGACATTGCTATTGCTATTGAAGCTGATCCTCCACCTGCGGTCATTTTTCCATCTTCAAGTGCGACTTTTACAACTGATAGTGCGTCATGTAATCCGCGTTCAAGTTCATCTATTATATGTTCAGTTGTTCCACGAATGAGAATGGATACTGCTTTTGGATTTTTGCAGTCTGTAATAAATGTCATTTTATCATCGCCTATTTTTGTCTCTTCAACGTTTCCTGCGTAACCTATATCTTTTGATGTTAATCCATCAAGGTTTGCAATGATTTTAGCCCCAGTTGCTTTTGAAAGTTTTTCCATGTCACTTTTTTTTGCGCGTCTAACTGTATAGATATCCTCTTTTGCAAGAAAATGCTGTGCTATGTCATCAATTCCTTTTTGGCAGATAAGGACATTTGCACCGCTTTTTTTGACTTTTTCGACCATTTTCCTAAGCATTCCTTCTTCTTCATCAAGGAAAGCTTGTAGTTGTGTTGGATCCTGAATCTGAATTCTTGCATCTACTTCTGTTTTTTTTACTTCAAGAGCAGCGTTTACTAGTGCAATTTTTGCGTTTTTAATGTTTTTTGGCATACCCTCATGAACTCGTTCTTTGTCAAGTATTATTCCTTTAATTATCTCTGTGTTTCTAATGCCGCCTCCTTGTTTTTTCTGGATTTGGATATTGTCAAGATCTACTGATGTTTTTCCACCAATTTTCTCCGCGATATTTGTGACAGCTTCAACGACAACTTCTGCAAGAACATCTTTTTCTGCACTTGCTCCTTTACTTGCCATGGAGGTCATTGCAATGTTCTTCAGTGTTTTCTTATCACCAGATTTAATGTCAATTGATAGTTTATTTAGTGTTTCTATTGCTTTTTTTGATGCAAGTTTGTATCCACCGCATATAACTGTTGGATGGATGTTTTGTTCCAGTAATTCTCCTGCGTATTTTAACAATTCACCAGTGAGAACTACAGCACTTGTCGTTCCATCGCCACATTCTTCATCTTGTGATTTTGCTACTTCCACTATCATCTTTGCAGCTGGGTGCTCTACGTCGATTTCTTTCAATATTGTTGCACCATCGTTTGTTATAACGACATCTCCCATTGAATCAACGAGCATTTTGTCCATTCCTTTTGGACCGAGTGTTGATTTTACTGCATCAGATATTGCTCGTGCTGCCGTTATGTTGTTTGATTGTGCTCCTTTGCCTCTTTCTCTTTTTGTTCCTTCTTTCAATACAATTATTGGTTGTTGTCCACTTATCATAATTCTCTTTCGCCTCCTCTAAAATTAGAGTTAAAAGTAGGAGTGGTATACAAACACTTCTATATAAAGCTTGCTGTCCGAGGTTCTGTATCATACTGTGGTGTCCCATCGGGGTTGTCCCATCGGGGTTGGCAAAATCTTTTAAAAACCTATTTGTTTGATGTTGTTGCCATCTCCGTTTTAGAATTTCATACAGGTCGCCAAACTTTGTATGATTTTTTTGATGGAGGTGGCATATGATATTTTACTTTATTTTTTTAATACCAATTTTAGTTTTAGTGCCGATAATTGGTTTGATTTTTCTTCTTTCTTTAAAAAAAGATTTAAATGAAATAGGAAATATCTTTACAAAGGAAATACATCACTTAGATAGTATACTGGGATGTATTGATAATATGAGAAAGGCGTTAAGATTAGAACCAAAGCAACCTAAAACATTTAAAGAATTTTGGAAAATATTTGTAAAAGTAAAAGAAATTTTAGATGATAATCAAGCTGAATTTGATGATAGGATAAAAGATATTAAATGTGATACAAAATCAAATAAAACAAAATTGATACATATTGAAGAAGGTGTCAATAGATATAAAAAAATTATGGTTGTTTTAACAATAGTAGGCATTTTAATTGCATTTAGTGGTCTATACTTTAAAATTATAGAACTTGAAGAGACATTATCTGAAAATCTAATTTCAGATGTTACTGCTTCCGAATATCCAGTTAGAGTTGGAGAATGGTGAATTATATCAATTACGGTTACATAATTATGGTGAAATTGAATATGGTTTAGAAATAACAATAACATTTGATAGCAATACCCAGATAGCAGATATGCAGTATGAAGAACCAGAGGGTGTACAAGGAGAAGGTCATAAAAACAGAGAATATGAGTATTTTGTGAGATTTGAGGAGTTTTATGCTGGAAAGGATATTGATATACGATTTGATATTGTTGATGAACGATTAAAAAATAATGATACGCTGTTAATAGGTGCAAAATCTATAGAGGGTTATACCAAAAGCGGGAAAATTGTTGTTTTTCCTATTTTTGTGGAGTGATTTTATCTATTTAAACACAAGGTTTATAAGGAGTAAATGCATACTAAATATGGCGATCTGTATGAAAGAAAAACATATTGATATTAAGGAAATGATTAACGCAAGAAAAGCACGTGGAATGACTCTTTTAGAACTTGGAATAGAACCAACAGAAGTTAACCATCATACTTGGATAGTGCCAAGTCAAACAGGTAATGGTACATATCAAGTAACGGTTTTTCGTAGACGTTGGAAATGCAGTTGTCTAGACCATGAACTCCGCGGATTGCCTTGTAAACATATATCTGCGGTTCGTATCTGGAAAAACCTACGAGAACGTTTTGAACAACTACATCTAAAGGTTAAACAGAATATCAAGGTAAAAGATTATGAAATTAGTTGTTGTAAATTCTGTTATTCCAAGAACTTTATACGATATGGTTTGAAAAATGGTAAGCAGGTCTACATGTGTAAGGATTGCAACCGTAAATTTGTAAACAATGTTGATTTTGAGAACATGAAATATAATCCTAAACTAATTGCTCTTACGCTTGACCTTTATTTTAAGGGTGTCAGTCTCCGTAAAATCAAACATCATCTTAAACAGTTCTATAATCTGAATATCGGTCATATGAGTGTGTATCGTTGGATTGAAAAATATGTTGGCATTATGAATGAGTATGTAAATGATATTCAACCCGACATCGGAAGTGTTTGGCATGCTGATGAAATGCAAGTTAAGATAGATGGAAGTTGGGAGTATTTGTGGAATGTTATGGATGAACGGACACGTTTTCAGCTTGCAAGCGTTGTAAGCACTGAGAGAAAGGTTCGGGATGCTCGTATGGTTTTCCAGAAGGCTAAAAAGAACTGTGGTGGTAGAAAGCCTAAATATATTGTTACCGATGGGCTTGGTAGTTATCGTAGTGCTATTAAGAAAGAGTTTACTACAAATACGCATGAAACTGAACATCTGCCTAATGTAGGGCTTAGACATCATGTTAATAATAATCATGTAGAAAGGCTTCATGGTACGATAAGGGAACGTGAGAAGGTTATGCGTGGTTTGAAGATTGAGGATACTCCTATTGTTGATGGGAATAGGATTTACTATAATTTCATTAAGCCTCATGAGAGCCTTGATGGTAAAACACCATCAGAGGAAGCAGGGATAACAATTGAAGGAGACAATAAATGGGTTTCGCTTATGAAAAAATCTATTCAATATCAAAAATACAAAACACATTCATAATTTTAAAATATCTTCATTTTGTTATATTATCTTTGCTATTGATGCCATTAATATACAAACGAAAATAATAAATAACATTACATTAACATATTTCATACTTCCTACTGCGCTTGTTAGTGATTCTAAAGTATCAAAACTCCCCATGCCTAATTCATTTTGTAATTCATTCATTCTAATACTTAATTTATTTGTTACTTTTATAATTACTACACAAGTATATAAACCTAATAAAACACAAATAACGGGAAGGGACATTAAAATATTTTTTGATACATATGCAATATCAATATTGAAGGCAATGGTATAAGACGATACTATGACAATTAACATTAATGAGATGAAATTTAAAAATTGATTTCTATAGTGGATATAAGAATCATACCGTTTTTCCCATTCTCTCATTAAGATTTCTTTTTGTTCCATAAAATACTACGATTATATGATACTATTAATATTTAAATAATTTTGGTATAGTATTAATCGCCAAACTAAATTTCCTAAACTATTTGTCCCTCACTCGCATTACACAGTACCTTAAAGAATGAACACCACTAATGGGACACCGCTAATAGACCACCACAGTATGATACAGAACCCTGTCCGAGGGAGCCCATCCAATAAATCCAACAGATGGATTTTAACACCATTTTTTTAATGATAGGCGAATCTTTTCAAATTTAAATAACAGATTTTTTTTAGATGATCATGACATCCACAAACTGGTAGCAAGGAGCAACCAGGATGGG
>JAUWIE010000135.1 GCA_030605515.1 Thermoplasmatota archaeon | reverse complement strand
ACAGGTTTTTCATATAAAAACAATGTAGCTAGTTGTGAACATATAAAAGCTGAAAACGCTAAAAAAAGAGGGGCTTTAAAGAAAAATTATCTTTGGATAAACTGGAAATCAGCTGATACAATAATTGCTATATGTGAGGACTGTGCAAAATCAACAAAAAATACTATGTTTAATTTATCTAAATATCTTATTGAACCAGATATTTCAAGTGATTTTTCAATTAAGGTAGTAGGACAAGTTATAAAACATGATGAATCAGAAGAAGATCAAGATACTATTCATATAAATGAGTATCTATCTGGAAAGCTTAATGATTTAGAATTTATTAGGAAAAATTTGAAAGAGCGAGAGGAGCTAGTTAAACAATCAGGTGAAAAACTTTTAATTTTAGATGGTGTCACATACGGTCAGGATATCGAAGGTTTTATTAAGGCATTAAAACCAAATAAATTCGAGCGTAAAGGACTTGAATTTGTTCTTGAAAGAGTTAATGAACCAGTGGTTTTGAAAAATGTAACTCCTCATAAGGTACTTGAACTTTATTGGGAAAAACATGGTTTGGATGCTGTTTGTTCTATTATTGATGATGAAGAAATGGCTGAGAAATTCATTGCTCTTGATGATACTCCTTCGAATATCTTAGAATTAGTTTTTAGTTATAAAGAACGGCAGGAGATATTATCCAAGCTTCCAAGATATAGATCCTTACCCCCATTGGCTGAGTTTGCAGATCATATTGCAAGGACTCATAAAACATTTGGTGAAGAGAAAGCTCTTGGTGAGTTAAAGAAGAGACCAGATAATCCCAAAGGAAAATCACTTACATATGCTTTTTTATTGGTTTTTGGTAAAGGAAAAGATAAGAAATGGCAGTTTTCTCCAGATGAGATTGAGTATGGTGAATTTCTAAAGGATTATGTAAAAAAACTTATTGATTCTAAACCTGAGAAGTATCATAATGATCTGCAAGAATTGCTAACAGTGAGTGGTTCAACTGAGAATATTGATTCTCTAAGTTAGATATCGTGTGCTTATATCCATTTGTTTTAGTTATTTGTAAATAATGCGTTGACATTGAGGTTATGTATTGAGATGTCCCATATTTTCATTGAGAAGGCATTCCATATGTTGCTGTCAACTATATGTTTCACTTTACCTAGTATTTGATATTCATAGATAGGTTCGTCACCAAAATCATTAGTATTACCCTTTGTATGATATTGTTTTAGTGTTCCTATACTGTTTATGTTGTATACCCTGTGACAGGCAGTTCCCCCATCGTCCTTGCAGTATAGTATGATATCTCCTTTTTCTACTGAGAATTCAGGATGCGATGCTTTTTGAAGAATGATGTAGTCATCATCATTAACAGTTGGATGCATTGATATTCCATTTCCTTTTAGTTGGACGTAGTAATTGGAGTTTTCAAAAGAATCTAAAAATGTTTCCATTCCTGTTATTTGAATCATTGTCATAAATGGTAGATTTAATAGTAAGATGAAAATTATGAATTGAATTGTTTTTTTTATTTTCCTTTTCATCTTCTCATCCACCACTTCCATGATATTATGTATCTTGTTAACATTTGTCAATATTAGTATTTAAAGTTTTTCTGGAAAAAAGTCAAAAAGACAAAATAACAAAATGATAAAATACCAAACAATTTAACATTTATCTATCCACATTCAAAAAAAAAATCGAATATATTATGGAAAAATAGGTATTTTTACATTTATTTATACTAAGATGTGCATTGTAAATATAAATTTCAAATAATTATTACTTTAACCATTGATAATTCTATTCATAGGAATCGATAAAATCACCCATATTACTAGCTTTGCAAACCATGTAACTCTTCTAAACTTCATAAAAAGTGATGGGCTAAAACTATTAATTGCTGAACTTATGCCAAATCTAAACCAGATATAATACAATATTATATTATATAGGAGTTCAGATAGTGATTGATTTGAATCTGAAATCTCATCAAATTTTTCATTTTTTAACCAAGAATCATCTTTTGTTAATTTTTTTAATAGTTCATTTAATTCTTTTTGATCAATATTTTTTATAAATGTAATAATATCTGCTTTTTGTATTTCTCTAACATTGCTAAATTCTACTGCAGATATTGAAGGTACCATCATTAGAATACATACAACAAAAATACTTCCGATCACAATCTTTTTCTTCATATTATCTTTTCTCCTTAAATATTATAATTTCTTGTGAGCGTATTCCTCTTTTTTATTCACACATATAAATATTTATAACTTATTATTTAAATACTTTTTGTTATAATTATCACCTGTTGCCTAAATAAATCCTAAAAAACAGTTAATTTATCAAATGACATATTAAAGAAATCATAATACAAAAATTATCAGTAACTCGAGATGATAATGTCAAAAAGTTTATACCTAAATAAAATATTCTGATATCCTAAATTAATGACAGATCATAATTAAATCCTCATAACTAATATACATTTGAGAGATGGGATGTAATAATATGAGTGAGATAAAACAAGGTTTAACAAGATTATCTAAAAACAAACCATACAATAGGACTTTAAATACACTCATAAATGAACCATTTCTTCATACAGCTTCAATTTGTTAAAATATATAGATTAGCTTTATAAGAGGAAAAAAATGAAAACTATATTAGTCGTTGATGACGAACCTGATATTAGACAAAGTGTCAAAATAATACTTGAAAAAAAGGGATATAAAGTGATTACAGCAGTAAATGGAGATGACTGTCTTAACATATTACATGAAGTAACACCGGATCTAATATTACTTGATATAATGATGCCTGGAATACCTGTTAAAGAAGTACTTGAACAAATTGATGATATAAAAATTGCTTTTCTTAGCGTTGTTAGAGCTTCTGAGGCGGAAAAACAAGATATGCTCATCCAAGATAATGTTGTAGATTATATTCAGAAACCTTTTGATGTCAATGATTTGATTCAAAGAATTGAGGTGATTTTAAACGAATAAAGTAGATATCAAGGAAGAAATTGATAATAGCCAAAGTACACTTTTACTTGTTCCAAATATTAAATACGATGGTATATTAATTGATATAGTAAATCATCTCTCTGAAAAAAAAACCTGTTTTGTAACTCTTAATAAAACCTATAATTCTTTAAAAGATCTTTTAAAATCAGCTGATGCTAACACTGAAAAAATCATCTTCATTGATGGAATTACAAAAAATGTCAAAAACACATTTGATACTGATAATTGTCATTTTATTGATTCAAACAATACAGTTGCAGAGTTATCGAAAAATATCTCTGCATTATTGTTACAGGAATTTGATTATCTTGTTTTTGATTCACTAACTAATTTATTTATCTATCACGGAGAAGCCCCTGTTGAACATTTTATTCAGAATCTTGTTGATTTGTTAGCTGAAAGAAACTGCAGAGGCATATTTTTCGCGTTAAAAGAATCAATTACTGTTTCTAGTAACAGCCCACTTATGGAAATAACACAGCCACGTTCATTTCAAACAGATAGGGATCCATTTTCAAATGAGGAAAATATTTGGACAAGTAGGATTTCAGATGGAATGAATATTATCGATCTCGGATGATGATTTCGTAAAATTGAGGTGATAAATGAAGTTAAATGGAGAAAGAAATAACAAAAATAAATCATTTTTTTCTAAGATAGATAGAAAACTTACTTTATTGTTTATAATGGTTGCAATAGTTGCCCCAACAATGTGTATATATTATTTTTATATGATCTCAGTATCAGCTTTACCAGAATCAGTTTTAGCTGAGAAAAGTGCATTATTACAAACAACAGCAATAATTGTAATTATCATTATTGCAATTGACGCTGGAGTTATTGGCTTTTTTGTATCACGCTCCATTTCAAAACCTGTAAAAGAGTTATATAATGCTACAAAAGAAATAGAGAAAGGAAATTTTGATGTTAAAACAGATATAAAAACAAATGATGAAATTGAAGAATTAAGCATTGCTTTTAATAAAACAACTGAAGCATTAAGCAAGATGAGTGAAGAAAGAAAGCAGATAGATAGTGCAAAATCTGAATTTTTAAGTATTACCTCCCATGAATTAAGAAGCCCTATGACACCGATGAAAGCTCAGTTGCAGATGCTTGAAAATGAATATTTTGGAACACTTACCAAAGATCAAAAAAAAAGTCTTGAGATTGTTATTCGAAATTCAGATAGATTAGATAAAATAATAGTTGACTTCTTAGATATTTCCAGAATTGAAGCGGCTCGACTAAAATTTGTTTTCCAAGACGCAGATTTAAAGGAAACTTTAAAGGAAACAGTTGAATTTATGAAAGGTTTTGCACGAGAGAAAAAAATTAACCTTGTTGTAAAAACAGATGATCTTCCAACAATAGAAGCTGATCCCGATAGGGTAAGCCAAGTTTTAAGAAATTTAATCAACAATGCAATAAAATTCTCTAAAGAGAATAGCAATATTGAAATAAATGCTACTACAAATAAAGATGGCATCTTATTTAGCATAAGAGATTTTGGCTGTGGTCTTACTTCCGAGAATCAAATACGTGTTTTTGAACCGTTTTATCAAGTTGAAAAATCGTCCTGTAGAAAACATGGTGGCACTGGTTTAGGCCTTGCTATCTGCAAGGGCATTGTAGAATCTCAGAAGGGAAAGATATGGGTTGAAAGTAAATTAGATGAAGGATCTACTTTCCATTTCACTGTTCCCTTAAAACCTGTCAGAGATATCGAACCAATAAAGGTTTTATTCTCTCCAAAAGGGATAATTGAAGGAAAAATAAAGGAAGAATTCAAAGCCATTCTTGGCCCATTAGGAATTGGAGAGTTCAATGAGTTAAAAAGTAAAAACGCGTTATGGAAAGAAGATATTTTCGAATATATCGATTGGCTCACTGATGAATACATCTTAAATTATGATCAAGGAATAGAATTTATAGATAGAATTAGCCGAATATTTGGTAAAGAAAAAAAGAATATGAATAAAGAAGATAATAACATAAATGAAGGTTTAAAAAGATAGGTGTTTGGATGAAATTAAGAATATTATTAATAATGATGTGTATAACAGTTTCATTGATTCCACTTTGTATAATTAGTGGAATCCAAGGTTTTCAATCAACTTCCCTTGTATTAATGAGTTTAATTGCAATAGTAACCTTTTTTATTTCAATTGTTATATCATATTTTATATCAAGATCAATTGAAAAACTCACAAAAAACATCGATGAGATATCAAAGGGTAAACTTGATATAAACCTTGAAAAAAGTGAAATCTATGAAATAAATAAACTAACAGATTCATTAAATAGAGTAATGGCTAGTTTGAAATTAGCAATACATAAAGTTGGTGTTAAAAAAGGAGAAATCTTCGAACAAACAGTAAAAGCAAAGGAAGCTGTTGAGGAGAAATACGATGATCTTTTAGATAATATTTCAGGATGGGTCTGGGAAACCGATGAAAAAGGGATATATACATTTGCCTCAAAAAATTTCTTAAATATTCTTGGATATAAACCAGAGGATACCACAGGAAAAAGTATTTTTGATTTTATGCCAACTGAGGAAGCTAGACAAGCAAAACAGGTTTTTACTGAAGCATGTAAAAATAAAGAACCAATTAAAAACCTTGAAAACTGGAATCTTAAAAAAAATGGTAATAAAATATGTATGATCACAAATGGAGTTCCATTGTTAAATAGTAGTGAAGAGCTATATGGCTTTAGAGGAGTAAATATTGATATTACCCAAAATAAAAACGCAGAAGAAAAAATAAAAACATTAAACTCCGAGCTAGTGGATTTAAAAGAAAAAATAACCCAGCTTTTAAACGAACGTGAACAAAAAAAAGGTAAAAAAACAACTAAAACGAAAAAGATAAAAAGTAAAATTGAAGAAAAATGGACAGAGCATGAGTTTGATTCTGTATTTATTTTTGATGAAAACGCAAATATCCTTGATTGTAATGAGAATATGTACAAGAGACTAGGATACACTAAAAGCGAGATGCTATCATTAAATATGGTTGATTTTGATGCTCTTGAATCAAAAGATGATATCAATAATAAAATAATAGAAGCAAAAAAAACTGGAACCACTTGTTTTAAAACTATTCATAAAAGAAAAGATGGATCAGCAATTCTAGTAGAGGAAAATGTTCAGTTTATAAATGATAAGAACAAATTTAAATGTATAGTTCGAGAGGATTACTCACTTAAAAAATAAAACTTGGATTTGATCGTATTTTTACCATCAACTATTTATCATACTTCTAGATATGATGCCCCTAGTGATTTTTTATGATTAAGGCATCGAAACGATCGCAAGGAATTTCCTATGCAATCAGAGATATCGTTCTTCCTGCAAGAGAGCTAGAGAAAAAAGGAATTGAGGTTTTACATCTAAACATTGGTGATCCTATCAAATATGATTTTGATACTCCGCAGCATATAAAAGACGCACTCTATGAAGCAACAAATGAAGGTTATAATGGTTATTCATCTTCAGAAGGTGATTTTGAATTCCGTAAGGCCATAATAGAACGTGAGAAAAAAAGAAATAACGTTGATTACAAACTTGATGATATCTGTGTTACAACAGGCGTTACTGAAAGTCTTCAGATATTTCTAAATGCTTGCCTTGACCCAGGTGACGAACTTCTTGTACCCGGTCCAACATATCCTCAATACAATGTAATTACTCGTTTTAATAATGCAAAACCTATACCATACAAAACTATAGAATCTGAAGGATGGCAACCTGATATCGACGATATAAAAAGTAAGATTACTAAACGTACAAGGGGAATTATTGTAATTAATCCAAACAACCCAACAGGCGCTCTTTATTCAAAAAAAGTTATTCAAGAAATAATTAATGTTGCAGGAGAACATAATTTACCTATTATTTCTGATGAAATATATGATGATATCACATTTGATGGAAAGCAAATTGCAACAGCATCTTTATCAAATGATGTGCCTGTTATAACATTAAACGGATTGTCAAAAGTGTATCTTGTTCCAGGTTGGCGTGTTGGATATATTATGTTTCATCATAACGGAGAGCTTGATGCAATTCAGGATGCATTTATGCGAATAGCACGTTCTCGCCTCTGCGCAAACTCAGTTTGTCAAAGAACAGGTATTAAAGCACTCAAAGGACCACAAAACCATATCAAAGAAATGAATCAGAAACTACGTAAACGACGTGATTTCTCATATAAACGACTCAATGAAATAGAAGGTATTTCAACAGCAAAACCAGATGGTGCATTCTATATTTTTCCAAAAATTGAGGCAATGGATAGTGGAATATGGAAAGATGACAAAGAGTTTGTACTAGACGTGTTAAAAGAAACACATGTCCTTATCGTCAATGGATCAGGATTCTGCCAGACATATGGTAAAAATCATTTCAGAGCAGTTATACTCCCATCAATAAATACACTAGAGAAAGCATTTGATAACCTTGAAAAATTTATGAAAAAGAAGCTAAGTTAGAATTACTATTTTTTAAGAAGTGAATACTTTTTTTTCATTAAAATTAGGATAAAGCAGCAACAAATGCTAAAGGCATTAGCAGCCATTATCGCTATTGCATTGGACATATAACCATAGATAAACCACAATGTCATTCCAACTGCAAGAACCATCGGCATAAAATAAGAAATATCATCAAGTTTTTTAGTCCGAAAGCCTCTGAAAAGTTGCGGGATAAAACCTAATGAAGTAATAGCCCCTGCAATCAAACCAAATAACTCTAAAGATAGATCACCCATAGAAACAAAACTTCCATCACACAAATCATATTAAACCTTTCCAAAAAAAGTAAGAATAAGTTTTTGAACAGAAACAATATCCATACAAAGGTTTTGGGCCCGTAGGGTAGCTTGGCATCCTTGTACCTTGGGGTGGTATAGACTTGAGTTCAAATCTCAGCGGGCCCATTGAGATTTCTCTGAGAAAAATTTTTGGATTGATGCCTTTTTTTGACAACAATCTAATATTCAACCATTTTTATAAATTTGCTATCCTCTCGATTTATTTCATCGATCTGAGGGCTTGATTTAATAAATTGCGTTTTCTAATCTATTATTGACATTTTGAACGTATTTAACAAGCTTTAAGAAATCACCATCACAACTAACTAGAATGGCAGTATCAAATTTATTATCATTTGCATCTTGTTACATATTACATGCAATCCAAATATCATCGCCTTTCGTATTTTATATCAGGTGTGCTATGGATTTATTATGTTTAACATCGGCGATATATACTTTTTCTAAGAAAAATATAAATAAGAATAAATAGTTATCAATTTATGAAAATCAAAGATATCCCATGGGATAATAGACCGGGTATGAGACTTAAAAAAGAAGGTGTTTCTAAACTTAGTAATGCTGAACTTCTTGCTGTTGTTTTAGGACGTGGGAATTACAAAGAAAATGCAATTGATATATCCAACAGGGTCCTGAATTCTTATAATTTTGATAAAATGTCTGATTTGTCTTTTCATGAACTTAAGGAAGAGTTTAAAAACCAGGTTCCTGCGATGAAAATTCGAGCTATGTATGAAATATTCAAAAGGACTAATAAACTTAAGAAAGTTGGTAATAGAATTAAAATTAAAACTGCAGAAGATGTCTTTAATTATTTTGTTGATAAGCTCCAAGACAAGAAGAAAGAACACTTCTATGCGTTGTATCTTGATACAAAAAACCAGATAATTGATGAACAAGAAGTATCAGTTGGAATACTTAATGCATCTCTTATCCATCCCCGTGAGGTTTTTAATCCTGCAATAAAAGCTAGTGCTAATTCACTTATTCTTGTACATAATCATCCTTCAGGGGATAATTCTCCAAGTAAGGAAGATGAAACGGTAACAAAGATGCTCTATAATGCAGGAGATCTCTTAGGAATTAAAGTACTTGATCATGTGATTATTGGTAAGGATAGTTTTACGAGTTTGAAAGAAAAAGGTATATTATCTTAAATAGTGGCATTTTAGAATAATCTTTTTTAGATATTTATCATCATTAGAAATGAGATATTACAGGTGGATTTTTTCTTAAGGCCATTAGTTTCCTATCAATCTTATTTTTCTTCTTTACAAATATTTTTATATTGTTAAAAAAGACTCAGATTCTTCATTAATATCTGAGAAAATATAATCAAAAAGCCAGTCATTATATTTATGTAAATAGTTTGAAGTATCTACTTTTGGTTGGCTTTCATAATATTTTACCCATTTTGACCAAACATTTTTTTGTTCATTCATAAGGAGTTTAACATCATTTTTATATTTTTTATAATAACCAATAAAAGAAGCAAATATATCAAAAGAATCATCGACACCTTTTTCAAAACCTTGATGAAACTGGTTTTTATCTTTTGATGAACTACTGTTTTTCTTTAATTTGTGTTTTTTATCTTTCAACGGCTCATATTTCATATTAAATCCCCTCAAATTTAATTATTTAGGATTTTAAAACTCTAAAAGAAGTTAAAACTAGTTATGCAAATCATATGTTTTAAAATTTTCCCTAAAAAAGAAGAATTGGCAGACCTCACTTAAGAGGGGATGAGATTGATGAAGCTCTGTTGAAATTAAAAGGTGGTGGGAAGGTGGTTTATTAATATTAAACCTGAGTATTAAACAAAAGTCATGCCGCAAGTGTTTAACAGGAAATGATCTGAATATTGAACTACATCAGTACCTAAAACATAATGCAATTAGAGATAAGTTCAAGAAGAAAATATTATATCCGTATAGTTTTTCAATAGTTACAATTCCATAATTTTTATTTGAAGATTATCAAACAGAAAAGAAGAAAAAAAGAAGGCTTTTTTTAATCAACGTCCCAAGGATCTTCGCCATCAACGTCCCAGGGGTCACCGCTGCCACCTTTGAAATCTATATCCAAAGTTCTACCTTGTTCGCCAGCCCAAGTATGATCATCTGTGCTTTTTGCTTGTTCGCCACCCCAAGTATGATCATCAACTTCAACACAGCTGTTATCGTCTTTTGATCTAGCTGTGACAAGAAGAGCGCTTGCAAGCATTATCATTGAGACTATGATAAGTATGGTGCCTATTTTAAGTATTGATTTTTTCATGAGTTTTTTAGCCTCCTATTCGGACTATTAAATATAATATATTAAGATACAATATTTAAGGTTCATTAGAAGATTTTCGAACAAATAAAGGAAAAATAGTGGTTTTCCTAAAAATATATAATAATTTATCAATTTTACAGTTTATTATACTTATTTTACCTATAGGCATTATAGGAAAATTCTTCAATTAAATGAACATAGTTTTAATATATAGCTATTTTTAAAATAATTTAGTATAATTATGTGAAATAAAGGAAAAAATTGAATCAAATAAAAAAATCAAGGAAGCAATATCTAGCAGGTTTTAACTACAAAATTTTAAAGAAGAAATTGTTATTAATGCTGTTATGGTGAAAGTATGAAAGCTACTTATTATTTATTTAACCTTTTCTAACAATTTTTAAAATAACTTTAACATATAGGATAATCAAATAAAGAAATAAGATAGATTGATATCTTTAAATTATTCTATATCATCTGTAGGAGTTGTGCCTATTTGTGTTAACGTATCGTGTAATGGATGAGCTAATGGATAGAAATCTTGGTATCTCCCAATTATTACATAGGGGTTTAATCCACCATAATTGCCACCTTGATCAATTATGCCATCGTGACCAGGAATATTCTGATTTGGACCGGTAAATAAATCATAACTGGGTCCATGATGTTCTTCAAAATCAGACCAATAATTTCCTCCACCTGGAAATCCATTATCCCATACGTTAATTGAGTATGCTTGTGCGGCATTCCCTTCAGTATTGTTTACAAAATCATTATTATAGATATAACTACAATACGAATTATATGTAAATACTCCTTGACGAGCATTATTGTAAAAAACATTTCGTTTAATGATATTATCACCTGGTGAATTCCATACAAAAACACCCCAGCAATCATTACCATTGAATTTATTATCAGATACAACACAGCTTCCACCAGTAAGTGTCATGCCACTACCCACATTTGCATTAACAGTATTATTATCAACAATGTTATTTGATCCACATAGTTCAATTCCACTTCCATAATTGTTAATTATTTTATTATTAGAAATTTTATTATAATGTGATGAGCGAATATAGATTGCAGTCCAATAAGTATCTACAATTTTATTTCCAATAATCCAGCAATTATCAACATATTCAACGGCTATACCTGCTTTACATCCTAAATCCATATTATTTTGAATCCTAAAACCTTTAATTGTAACTAACTGGATGGTAACTGTGATTACAGAATCAAATCCACCACCATCAATAATTGTTGTATGATAATTTTCACCACATAAATAAATTGATTTATTCACCTTAACATTTTCATAATATATACCAGATGCCACATAAATTGTAGAAAAATTTTTTGCATTATCTACTGCATCCTGAATAAATTGATATGGATACATAATCGTTCCATCCCATGGGCCAACAGTGTTATTATCATCAACATAAATGTTACCTGCTAAATATGATGGTCTTGGTTTTATCAAAATTTCAACAATACTTTCTGATCTATTTTCCTTTGCGATATTAAAAGATGAAAAATTGATAGATATTATTATACAAACTGCGTATATAATAAATATTTTTTTTATTTTATTCATAGTTATCAAATAATATAGTTGTTTTTAATATATAAGAACTTTCCTTTAAAAATAT
>JAUWIE010000030.1 GCA_030605515.1 Thermoplasmatota archaeon | reverse complement strand
ACTTATTCCTGTAGCAAATAAACCAATTTTGTTTTATGGTATAGAAGATTTAATTGAGGCAGGTGTTAAAGAAATCGGAGTAATTGTAGGTCCAAATAAGGATCAAGTTAAAGATATGGTTAATAGTGTTAATTGGGATGCAAAGATTGAGTTTATCGAGCAAAGTGCTCCGCTGGGTATTGCGCATACGATAAAGATTTCAAGAGATTTTATTGGTGATGATTCGTTCATTATGTATCTTGGTGATAATATTTTAAGGGAAGGAGTTGTCAAACATGTTAGAGATTTTGAAAAATCTAGTTGTGAGGGAAGCATTCTATTAATGGAAGTGGATGAGCCACAGGCTTTTGGTATTGCTGTATTGAATGATAAAAAAGATATAATTAAACTCATTGAGAAACCAAGAAATCCACCATCAAATCTTGCTGTGATAGGTGTATATTTGTTTAGATCAAAGATTTTTGATGCAGTAAATGAACTCAAACCTTCTAAGCGTGGTCAGCTTGAGATTACTGAGGCTATTCAATGGTTAGTTGATAATGGTCATAAAATTAAATCCTCTTTTGTAACTGATTGGTGGAAAGATACAGGTAAACCTGAGGATATCTTGCATGCTAATAGACTTGTTTTGGATGATGTTGAATCTAAAAATCATGGAAAGATAGTCGACTCAGATATTCGTGGTAGGATATCAATTAAAAAAAATTCTTTGGTTGAAAAAAACTCTATAATTAAAGGTCCTACCGTTATTGGTGAAAATTGCGTAATTAGTGATTCATGTATTGGGCCATACACAAGTATTGGGGATAATTGTGAAGTTATTGGAACTGAAATTGCAGATTCAGTGGTTATGGATGGAGTTAAGATAATAAATGCTGGTCGTATCATAGATTCTCTTATTGGACGGGATGTTACTATTGTTAAAAAAGATGGTTTGCCTGAGGGAAGACAGTTTGTGATTGGTGATAACTCTGAGGTAAGAATATGAAGATATTAGTTACAGGTCATACTGGTTTTATTGGAAGTAATTTTTTTCATTTCATTAAAAATCAAAAATCAGTGGAAGCAATTGGCTATGCAAAGAGTTCTGGGCAGGATATTTTTAATTTGGATCAGCTAAAAAAACATGTAAGAGATTGTGACGTTGTTTATCATTTTGCAGCGTATGCTAAACCAGGTGAGAGTATCATATATCCGGTTAAAGCTATTGATATTAATATCAAAGGTTGTTTAAATATATTAGAGGCATGTAGAGAATATAATGTTCCTTTGGTTTATCCAAGTAGCTGTGAGATTTATGGAAATGCAAAAGAGCCAATAAAAGAAGATTTCCCTATAAATCCTACAAATCCTTATGCCGCAAGTAAAGCTGCAGCTGATAGAATTTGTTATTCCTACTTTATTTCTTATGATTTAGATATTAAAATTGTGAGACTTTTTAATCCATATGGTCCACAGCAGCAGTTAAATAAGATTATGCCTGCTCTTTATTTTCAGGCAATTAAAAATAAACCATTGACTGTGTTTGGTAAGGGTGAGGATACAAGAGATTATGTGTTTATTGAGGATATTGTAAAGGGGTTATGGGCTGCTAGAAAATTACCTGGTGGGGAGGCTATCAATCTAGCTACTGGTAAAGAGACGTCTAATCTTGAAATAGCTCAGTTACTTTTAGAGCAAATTGGGAGTAAATCTGAAATTACTCTTGTAGATTACCCGAAGGAATTTGGTAATATTAAAAATCAAGTTGGATCATATGAAAAAGCAAAAAGAATGATTGACTGGGCGGCTAAAATTAAATTAAAAGAAGGAATAAGAAGAACTATTGAATGGTTGAAAAACATCGAGAATAGGTAATTATGGTTTCAAAAGATGAAAAATTAAATCGAATAAAAAACGATATCTTTGAAAAAATTGAGGAATATTATAAAGTTAAAGGAGAGAAATCGTTTATTCCGGGTAAAGATAGAATTCTTTACGCAGGTGCTGTTTTTGATGAAAAAGAAGTTATTTCAATGGTTGATTCAATTCTAAAGGGATGGTTTGGACTGGGAGCAAAAGCAAGAGAGTTTAATGATCTGTTTTCAAATTACCTTGGTGTTTTTAAAACAGTTTTAGTAAATTCAGGATCTTCTGCAAATTTACTAGCTTTGTCATCTCTTTGTTCAAAGAAAATAAAAAAACCAATAAAAAAAGGATCTGAGGTTATTACACCTGCTGTGACATTTCCAACAACTTTTAATCCTATTTTACAAACTGATCTTAAACCAGTTCTTGTTGACGTAGATATTGCAACATATAACTGTAATGTTGAACAACTCAAGGAAGCAGTTACTAGTAAGACAAGTGCAATTATGTTACCTCATACATTAGGTAATCCTAATGATATGGATACAGTTATGGATATTGTTGAAGATTATGATCTGTATCTAATTGAGGATAACTGCGATTCGCTTGGTTCTGAATTTGATGGTAAAAAAACAGGAAGTTTCGGAGTGCTTTCTACTTATTCGTTTTATCCTGCTCATCATATTACTATGGGTGAGGGGGGAGCTATTGCTATTTCGAAGAAAGATATGCAACTATATCGGACAATCAGATCCCTGAGAGATTGGGGTAGAGATTGTTGGTGCGAAGGTGATGAATTATCTCCTAATGGGGCTTGTAAGAAGAGATTTGACTGGGAGATTAATGGTATCAAATATGATCATCGTTATATTTACAGCCATATTGGGTATAATTTAAAACCAACTGAGATTATGACTGCTATGTGTCTCGAGCAGTTTAAGCGAATAAATAAGTTTACAAGGAAGAGAAGAGAAAACTTTCAGTATCTCTATAATAATTTAAAGAAATATGAAGAGTATCTGATCCTTCCTGTTCATCATAAAAAAGCAAATCCTTCATGGTTTGCATTTCCTATCACAGTAAAAAATGATGCAGGTTTTTCCAGAGAAGATATAACTTCATTTCTTGAAAAAAAAGGTATTATGACTCGGCTTATTTTTGCAGGGGATATCACAAAACAACCGGCATATAAAGATATATCCTTTAGGATTTCAGGGCCTAAAAAAAATGCAGAAAATATTATGACAAATGCGTTTTTCATTGGTGTATATCCTGGATTGGATATGCCTAGATTAAAATATATTAATGGAATTTTTAATGATTTTTTCAAGGAGGTAAAATAATGAATATGATGGTAACTGGTGGAGCAGGTTTTATTGGATCAAATTTCATTCATTATTTGTTAAGCAACTATGATGATGTTCACATAGTAAACTATGACAAGTTAACCTATGCGGGTAATCTTGATAACCTAAAAGACATAGAATCTAATCCACGCTATCGTTTTATCAGAGGTGATATATGCGATGCAAAAAAAGTAAATGAAACAATAAAAAAAGAGGAGATTAACCATATTGTTAATTTTGCTGCTGAGTCTCATGTTGATAGAAGCGTTACAGGTCCAGAGGCGTTTATAAAAACAGACATTTTCGGGTCATTTACACTTCTTGAGGCTTGTAGAAAATTTGATATCAATCGATATCTTCAAATTTCCACTGATGAGGTTTATGGAAGCATTGAAAAAGGATCCTTTAAAGAGACAGATATGTTAAGTCCGTCATCACCATATTCTTCTTCAAAAGCCTCAGCAGAATTACTTGTTCATTCATATTATGTTACATATAATGTTCCTATACTAATTACTAGAAGTAGTAATAACTTTGGTTCGTATCAATATCCAGAAAAATTGATACCACTCTTTATCCTAAATGCTCTTCATGATAAATCACTTCCAGTATATGGTGATGGCCTTCAAGTAAGAGACTGGTTGTATGTTGAAGACAATTGTAAAGCAATAGATCTAGTACTTCAGAAAGGAGTTGTTGGAGAGAAATACAATATTGGTGCTGATAATGAGCATACAAATATTGAAATAACCAATATCATTTTAAAGGAGACAAAAAAACCAAAATCCCTTATTGAACATGTTACTGATCGGCTTGGACATGATCGTCGCTATAGCATTGATTCAAGTAAAATAAAAAAACTCGGATGGAAACCTAGTAAAAGCCAAGATTTTGAAAAATCAATGGAACAAACAATAAAATGGTATATTAACAATCAATGGTGGTGGACAAAACTTATCAAATAACCTTTTAGTTCATCCCACCAAGTATTTTTTGCCTTGCTTTTAATGCTTTAATGAAGAAATTTTTACCAGGAAAAGATAGTACATAGATAGATATTGCATATAATGATGGTTTTATTTTAATTGAATATAAAATGTGTCGTCTGCCTTCTTTTAGACTACCCATGCGTATAATCCGTGTTCCTTTCATAAGGAAGCTTTTTGATATTCCAAGTGTCCTATTGTATTTTATTCCTTTTTTTGTTATGTAGTTATAATGTTTTTTATATATTATTTCTGCTTGTTTGTTAAAGATGATGTCATCACCTGAATCTTTCGCCGAAGGCATTGAATTTACTGGGGCTGCTGATGGGCGGAATTCAGCATCTAAATTCTGAATATGTAATACTTCAGGGATGAAAATGCATTTACCTTTTTTGACAAGTAGTAATAAAAAATCGTCTTCTCCTGCGGCTAAATCAGGGTCAAATTCCATGTCCTCGACATATTTTTTTTTAATTACGGCATCCCATATTTGAAATAGTATGCTTTTCTCAAAATATCTATGTATCATGTAATCATATAGGTGACCACTTTTTGCATCTTTTTCTAATGGGGTTATTATTTTGTAGTTGTTTTTTCGATCCCATCCCCAGTGTTGAGCATATGTTAATACGACATCGTTATCTAATTTTTCAAGTATTTTGACATGTTTTTCTAACTTATTGGGTAGAAATTCATCATCTTCATCTAGATATGCAATATATTTACCGCGTGCATGTCTTAAACCACAGGTTCGACCAGCGGATATTCCTTGTTTTTCACGTCTTATTACTATAATTCGGTCATCATTAAATGATTTACAGATCTCTTGTATCTGAGGAACAAGTTTATCATCGTCTTCTGCTGCAACAATGATTTCAAAGTCTTGAAATGTTTGATTCAAAACACTTTTTATCGCTGTTTTTAATCTTTCAAATTTTTTCCATCCAAGAATTACGACTGATACAGTTGGTAATTTGTTCTTACCCATTTAGTATACTCCATTTCCAAATTGTTTAAGAATAATTTTATCGTTGAATTCCTTCTTTTTAAATATGTTCCAAAGATCAATTATTTTAATTTTTGTAATTTTTTTCTCTTTAAGTATTTTAATGATTTTCTGTTCCTGGAATTCTTTATGTTTAGTTGGAAAAATAATTGTGTTTATGTCTTTTTTCAATGCTTTTTCAATTGAAGAATAACCTTTGACTTTCTCTGCTATATCGCTAGGGAGTTCTGTATAATAGTTGTTATTTAGATAGGGGTCACAAACTGAAATATTATATCCTTTTGCTAAAAGATTTCGGGTGATATCTATTGCATGGCTGTAACGATAATCATCAATATCTGCTTTAAATGATAAACCAGCTATCAATATATTTTTACCTTCAACGTCATCTGTTATTTTTTCAGTAATCCAGTCATTTGCACGTCGTCCATAGTACCAGATTGAATTAAAATTTCTTTTTTTTGCGATTTTATCAAATGCTAGTTCTAGTAGATAAGGATCTTTTCCTAGGCAATAACCGCTGACTGGACCTGGTGCCGAAATATCATTTCTTTCAAATCCTTTCTTTGCAGCTTCTATTGCCTCTATTACATCAATTTTATTTTCCTCAGCGAGAAATGCTAGTTCATTTGCAAATGCAAAACGTGTATTTCTCCATGAATTATCTACGAGCTTGATGAATTCTGCAGTTCGTGGATTTGAGACTCTTACAAGATCTCCGCCAATCTTTTTAAAAAATTTACTTACCTTTGAAAATCCCTCATCGTTATAACAACCTATGATTTTTGGTAGGCTGTGTTCCTCTATTACTGCTTGTCCCTCCATTGTTCGTTCAGGTACAAATGAAAACCAGAAATCTTTTCCTTCTTTTAACCCGGTTTTTTTCTCTATCATGTTTTTAATATCATCTGATGTTCCTACTGGGAGTGTTACTCTTAAAATAAGTGTTTTACCTTTTAATCCAGTTGCGATAACTTGTCCAATTATTGAATAAAGCGTTGAAAGATTTGGTTTTTCTGGGTATTTTGCAAAACCAGTTCCAACAGCAAACATGATGTATTCTGCTTTTTTTAAATCAGATGCAACATCACTTTCTTGTTGATGCTTTGGGAAGAAATTGTTATTTAAATGCTTGGTGAATATTTTTTTCATTCCTTGTTCCTCAAAAATTAACTCACCTTTTTTTAAAGCATTGATTAAATTCTTATTTATGTCAATCCCAATAACTCTATGGCCACTATCTGCACATACTAAAGCAATGGGAAGTCCTATTCTTCCAAGACCAAATATGCATACATTCATTTTATCTCCTCATAAACCTTTATAAGATTCTTCTTTTCAATATTCCAGTTGTATTGTTTTTTTGCTGCATTAAAGGCATTACGTCCAAGTTTTTCACAGATATCTGGATTATCTTTTAGTTTAATAATTGCTTGTTTAATAGCCTCTTTATTGTATTCAACAGCTAACCCACATTTTAATTCTTCTGTCATTTTTCCGGCATATGTATCCTTTGTGATGATGATTGGTCTTCCGCAAACCATTGCCTCAAACTGTTTATTAAAAACTACAAATTTTGTTTGTTTATTTGAACCATCTACAAGGATAAAGGTAACATCTCCTTTTTTAGTTGTATTAAGTATATCCTTTGATGATATTGTACCTAAAAAGTCTATATTATCATATTTTTTTGCATATTCCTTCATCTCATAATATAATCCTTCTTTTTTCCCAGCAAGTATTAGTTTCGCATCATCCATTCCTCCTATTAAGTCGATAATATCTGGGAAAAATCTACCTTTTATCATGATACCAATATAGACAATCGTGAATTTTTTATTTTTAGAAGGTTCATATTTATCAAAAATGAGACTTTTGCAATTCATAACTCTTGTGACGTTTTTTCCAGAAAGTTTTTCATAATATTTTTTAAAAGGATCATCAACTGTTATAATGTGGTCCACATATTTAATTAAACGTTTTTCCATATAGAATGCAATTTTACTTGCTATTGGATTATTTTTTTGTATCATATATCCAAAGATTTCATGGGCATCAAAAACTAGTTTACATCCTGTTTTTTTCTTTAATTTTACCCCGGGTTTTAATGTATCTAGATCATGACAATGTACAACATCGAATTTAAAATCATTTTTATATACTTCCAATCCTTTTTTATATGCTTCTTTCCACCATAATGGGTTACGTAACATATCCTTAGGTATTTTTTTCATTAGAGTGGTGTTATGTACCCGTATGATTCTGATGTCATCAATGATATCTTCAGGTGAGTATTCTTTTCTACGATCCCATACAATCACTGTAACTTTATGACCTTTATCTGTTAATGCTTTTGCTTCCTTATGAACACGTGGGTCTACTAGGAGTGGATTTGATAGTATCATTAATATTTTCAATAGTCTTTTTCCTCCCATACTTTTCTCTTATTTCTTACTATTAGACATTAAATTTATCAATTCTTGTAAGGCTTTTTTATTTCCGATATGATAAAGACGATTTTTTAATTCGTATGTTGATAATTCATGCATTTCTGATAGTTTTTTCCATAGTGATTCTGTTGAAAAGAATTGATTAGATGGAACGTATTTTAAAACTTCTTTTTTCATGATTGTTGCCCCGTAATCAATGTAATCAGAATCTGGATTTCCAATGCTTACGACTTCACCATTTTCTAATTTTATGTTGCTTTTATCGATTTGGTTTTTATTTCTCCATATTGCCATTAACGCTAGTTTATCTTGATTGATGAATTCCTGGTACATGTCATTAAAATTTAAGGCAGGTAAATAACTATCTCCATACATTATGAAAAAACTATCTTTTAATAATGATTCTGCGTTTTTTACCGCTCCAATGACTCCTAGTTTGTTATCTTTACTGTATTTAATTATTATACCATGTTTATTTCCATTTCCAAAATAATCTTTTATTTTATTGCCTAAATGATCAATGCAGAGTATAATTTCATCAAAATCGTATTTTTTTATTAACTCTGTTTGATGTTCAAGAAATCGACGGCCGTTGATTTCGATCATTGATTTAGGAGTATTTTCTGCAATTTCTCCAAGTCTAGTAGCCAGGCCACCACATGGGATAACTATTTGCATTTTATTTTTTCTCATATTTGCAGAATTCTTCCCATGCTTTATCAAATTCTTCTAGAGTTTCAACGGTTCTTCTGTGAAAAGGCATCTGTCTAAGTATTTTTGGTGGAATTGTAATGATATGTGGATTGCAGGGTATTAGTTGTTCTATATCACTTGGGTTTCTAAG
>JAUWIE010000105.1 GCA_030605515.1 Thermoplasmatota archaeon | reverse complement strand
GAGTTTCATTTTATCAAAAATATCAAGAGCATATTCTCCTTCGTCTCCATATTTAGATAAAATATCGCTTAATGGCTTCCAATCGATAAGAAGTTCGCTGAAAACCTCCTTTTTTGTTTTTGAATCAAAAGCTCTCAATAGAGATACTAAATCAGTGGAGTCATTTACTACTTTAGTTCGCATCATTCTATCTGCCAGTTGTATATAGGAACAACAGAACTTCAAGTATTTAACAGTTTTGTATATATTTCCATCTATATTATTTTTAGTTATACGGTAAAACGTAATTATCTTTTTATTTAAATCTGCGGTTCAAATAGTTTTTGACCCATTATAACAGAAAATAAAACATATCCAACCATAGGTAAAACAATCAAAATAAATGCAATAATTGGTCCAATAAAAGAAACAAGCATAATATTAACAAGGAAATACCAAGCAACTAATTGTGCAGAGATTAGCTTCGTTACTTCCTTTCTTTCAAACTGTCTAATAGTAAGCATTCTAACACTTGCGCTGAGTAGTAAAAATGCAAAAAAAATCAGCAAACTTATTTGCCATATTTCAAAATCAATACCATAAAAAAGAAAAGGTACAAACACGAGAAAAACTGAGAAGAAACGTTCCCCTAGCCCAAATGCTTTGAAACTCATAGGTATGATTACTTTCTTATCTTTGCTGACTTTAACACCACATGATAGAGCGATATTTTTAACATTTAATAAATAATCATGATCTGCATCCTTTAACCCACCTGCTATTGCATTCATATACAGCTGTTCATTGAATAAGAGGATGAAAATTATCCAAGTAATTAGCCCAGGTGGCTCATTATTCAGAACCACTAGTGCACCAAATAGGAGAAACAATGACTCAGAAAGTGCTATTAAAAAATCAGATCCAATTAGTTTTTTACCATATAAATTATAAACAATTCCAAGGATATCTGCAATTATAACGCATAATAGCCCCATAAAAAAGAGTGAATGAGGTCGATAAAAAAAAGCGAATATAGCTATATAACCTAGAAAAAAACATGTTATTATGAGGATTAATGCATTTTTTTTAGGTATTGTTCCTTTTACTAGTGCTCTTTGAGAAAGATCTTTGCTTAATTTGTCGAGATCAACATCTACATAGTCGTTCATGACAAATCCATATATCTTTGAAATTACGCCTATTGCAAAAAGTGGAATAAGGGCTAATAGCGAAGTGTTATTAACGCTAAGTGCTCCTATAACAGGGGTGATGGCAAGGCCTACTATTCCAGGTAGTCTCATAAGTCTCATGTAGTCGACAAAAAGATCTCTCATCAGTATTATGAAGAAAATATTTACTTAATTCTATTTCGATTTGTGCTGTTATAGTCCTTTTTTGGCTTTGATTTTGAGGAAAATTTTGTAATTATGCATTAATTGCTTAGCGATCTCTGGATCGATAAGATAAGGTTCATCAAGTATTGACATATTTTTCCATCCTATTTTTTCAAGATGGTTTTTAAATCCGATAGGATCGGAATAGATAGGGCATTCGCCGTCCCATTGATAGGATCTCCATTCTCTTCGTGTTTTGTCGACTGATTTTTTGATATTTCCGTCTGTTACATTGTATTTTGCATAATGAAAACAAAAACAGTTTTTGATATGTCCGCTGACAGTGAAAAAGAGTAGTCCTTTGCATTTTGATTGTGCTATTTCCTGCATATAGATTTTACCGGATTTAATAATCTCGTTTTTTCTTTTTTCAAGATTATAATAAGTCTCTCCAGAAAGAATGCATTCCTTTAGAGGCTTTGGACCAACTGGGAGATACTCTAGGTATCGTGTAATAATCGCACCTTTTTTTATTTTATCTTGGATGAATTCAGGTCTTAACACTTCTTGTGCATTGGTTTCAGCAACTAAAGTGATAAAGCCCCATGGAACATTATGTGCATTAAGGTTTTTAATTGCACTTCTTACTTCATTGTAACTTCCTTCTCCTCGGAAATTATCATGTGTTGCTGCAGAGTCTCCATCAATACCAATAAGAGGAATTACATTTCCAATTGATGATAATCGTTTTGCATAGTCTTTTGAAATTTTACTTCCGTTTGTGAAAAGAAAAAACATAATATCAGGATTTTTTTCTGCCAAAGTAAATACTCGAGGATCTAGTGTTGGTTCTCCTCCGGTTAAGAAAATATGTTTGAAATTTTTTCGTGCAAATTTAATAATGGAATTTAATATTTCATCAGGCATTTCTTGTAGTTGTCCTGAAAACTTTGAATAGCAATGGGTACAGTTTTTTGTACATTTTTTAGTGATTTCAATAATTATTGAGCTTCCTCTTCCATCTTTATCAATCCCTTCCTGAAATATCCTAAAGAAGGATTGCAGATAACTCTGCCGTGTCTTAGGGTTATCCGAGATTTTAGAGATTTTCAATATTATTTGTAAGAGTTTTTGTTGATCTTTTGGTTGTATACCTAGATGTTGCAATTCTGTTAAAATAATTTTTTTATTTTTTTCAAGATCGTGATTGTTTTTTGTTGAAATTATGGCTAATATTGTGTCCAAGTTCATTGTTTTTTCAACCGATATTTTATATTATTCTAGTTATTATATATTATTTTCTAAGCTTGATGTGTTAAAACTGTGATACTTGGTAATGTTTATAAAGCATTCAATTTTTCTATTTCTATGCGTGTATCCAATCAATACTTATCAATTTGTAATCATTGCAAAGCTTGGTGTTGTACACTTGTTAGACCATTAGTTACAAAACAAGAAAAAAATGCTATCATTGCTGCAGGATACAGTAATTTTTTCATTAAGTATGAAAACGATGTATATTCAATTAAACCTAATGAAAAGGGAATATGCCCTTATTTAAAGGATGATTACTCCTGTGATATCCACCATTTAAAACCAAAACTTTGTAAGATTTGGCCAGTTATTCCAAGGTATAAAAATGGAAAACGCGATTATATCGTCATCAAATGCCCTATTTTTCCTGAATTATCAAAAGATGATCTAAAACAAGCAAAAAATGAAGCTGAGGCAATTCCAACTCCTATTGTTAAATATCTATGGGCTATTTCATCAGAAGTGAGGCATAAATATAAACGATTTGAATATGAAAATATATAGCTAGAACGATCAAGGCTCAATCATAAGAATTTATTTCTAATTGCATCATCTTCTGTAATGGCTAGTTCACGAATGATACCTATTATATCTACGATGTCTTTTTTTGTCGTTCTATGATTGACAATGCAAGCCCTTAATACAAATTTATCTTCTAAAATTGTACTGGAAACATACGCACGACGATCTGCACGTAGAGCTTGTACAATAGCCTTGTTCAAATGATTCAAATATTCTTCAATCTTCTTTTTTTGTCTCGATTTATATTTTTTATTTATATCCTTTGGAACATATCTGAAACAAACAATACTCAGATTAACAGGAAACATTATATTAAAATCAGGAGATTCCTCAATTAATTCAGCCATATATCTTGCAAGATTTGTGTTTTGTTCAATTATTCGCCCATATTTTTCAACACCATATTGCTTGAGAGACATCCATATTTTCAACGCACGAAATCCTCGTGAAAGTTGAATACCATACTCGGAGTAATCTACGTCATCGCTTAAAGGAATCTTCGTACTATCTGCATGAATATAGTCAGTTTTTGTAGTAAAAGTCTGAGTCATAAAAAATGGATTCTTAACTAATACACAACCTGCTTCAAAAGGTATAAAAAGCCATTTATGGGGATCTAATGCTATTGAATCAGCACGAGAAATGCCATTGAGCAACGGCTTTAGTTTTGGTGATAATGCTGCAAAACCACCATAAGCGGCATCAACATGAAACCATAAATTATGTTTCTGACATACATCAGCAATAGACTCTAATGGATCAATAGCACCAGTATTTACAGTTCCTGCAGTTGCAACTACTGCAAATGGGTGTTTACCTTTTTTTTTATCTTCAGCAATTTTAAATTCAAGGTCTAAAATATCAAGACGATAGTTGTCATTTACCTTAATCCAGCGAATATTATTTGTACCAATGCCTAAAATATTAACTGCCTTTGGAATACACATATGTACTTCTTCAGAAGCATATATCACCATATTGTTATCTTGTTTTATTCCATGAGTGGCGATATCATATTGTGCTTTGACATTACGAGCAATAGTAAGCGAAATGAGATTTGCAATAGATCCACCACTTACCAAAATACCTCCAGCTTTTGAATCATAGCCAAGAATTTCTTTAATCCAATCAATTACTAACATTTCGGTTGCTGTTGCCATTCCTACGCCAGAGATCGCGACGTTTTGGTTCAGCGCACTTGCTATACCATCAGCAAATGCACCAATAGCAGTCCCAGATGCTAGTATCCAGCCTAGAAAACGTGGATGGCCGACAAGAACTGCGTTTTCTATAATCTTTTTTTTGCATTCATCTAACACTACACGGGGGGTTTGTTCAATTTGAGGTAGTGGTTCATTTAGTAGCTCACGCATCTGTTCAAGAGTTTTCTCAGGTAAAATTGGCCGAGTATGAATATTTTTAAAATAATCTACAATGAGATCTGTTGTATGATATCCAATTTTCCGAATCTCATCAGGTTCAATATCAAAGGTTTCATCAAGGATCATATCTCTAAGATTTGAGGTTTTCTCGTTTTTCATTGTTTTTCTCATAATTTCATGAAATATATTATAGTAACTTATGTCTTTCTTATATTCAGCATGACTGGGAATCATTAAAAAAAGATGTTTATCGAATAAACAATTTTCAACCTTTTCAATCAACAATCCCAAACAACTATTTTGAATGATATTATCAATATAAAGTAAGTGGACTCGTCGGGATTTGAACCCGAGGCCTCCTCCATGCCAAGGAGGCGATCTTCCGAGCTGATCTACGAGCCCCTAATAGTGATGACTAAGCGGCACTAAAACTGGTTATAGCAGATAAAATTTATGGATATTTTATTATTAGCATTTTATTCGAAGAAAATATTGTATATCATTACGATATACGTCCGTGAAAAAAAAAGAATTAGAAATATTACTGCAAAAAATTCCATCCTATGAAAAACCAAAACCTAATTTAGAACAATATCTAACACCAGCAAACATAGCTGCTGATATTATTTTTCTCGCGCATCAGCTTGGGGACATTGAGAATAAATCAGTACTTGATCTGGGGTGTGGCACTGGTATTTTCTCAGTTGGAATGTTTATAACAGGAGCAAAAAAGGTCACTGGAGTAGATATCGATAGAAAGAGTGTAGAAATTGCTAGAAAATATGCAAAAAAAAACAATTTTGAGATAGAATATTATGTTCAAGATGTACATAATATCAAAATGAAATGCGATACTATTATCATGAACCCTCCTTTTGGTGCACAAAAAAGTAATATAAAAGCTGATAGAGCGTTTATTGAAAAAGGTTTCAAAATTGCACAAGTATTGTATTCTCTTCATTTATCAAAGACTGTTTTTTTCATTGAAAAATTAATTTTGTCGTTAGGTGGCAGAATTACTTATTCAAAAGAATATATCTTTCCAATAAAATGGATGTATACCTTCCATGAAAAGAAAATAATGAAGTATGATGTGACTTTATTAAGAATTGAAACAAATAAAAAATAATCATTGATTTGTCCAAGAAATACTGTTCATATCAAAGAGCTTGATTTTATAAAAACAGATTGGTTTAAAAACTAAAAATCAATGGTAAATATTGATAAAAACAAGTAATATTAGATAGGGAAAAGGGAAAGATAAATTCATTGAAACATTGAATCAAATCGCTATATTTACCTAGGTCTTAAAATATATTAACGAGTTAACTATCACTATCCGAAAATATAATAATAGGGTACTATATCTGCTTTCAACTTATCAATAAAAGAAAAACCATAAGAAGGGATAAAAATTGGCAAGAGAAAAAACCAAGAAATTCAGAGGATCAATGACTCACGGTAGAGGTAAAAAGGCCGGTAGAGGTGCAGGTCTTCGAGGAGGCAGAGGGAACGCTGGCTTACTAAAACATAAATATATGTATATGTTAAAATACATGCCTGATCATTTTGGTAGACATGGTTTTAAAAGACCTCAAAGTATTGTGAAAGAAGAAAAAATAATAAATGTTGGTCAATTAGAAGAAAAATTTCCAAATAAAAAAGATATTAATCTTACAAAGGAAGGATATGATAAATTACTTGGTGGCGGTAACGCCAATAACGGAATGAAAATTAAAGTAAATAGTGCATCACAGAAGGCTATAGAAAAAATAAAAGAAAAAGGCGGAGAAGTAATTATTAAACAAGAAGCTGTAAAAGTTGATGAGAAGGAAAAAGAGGTTACAGAACAGGAACCTGCGAAAGAAGAATAATAATTGGGTTGAACAATGGCAGAAGAAAAAAAGAGTCGTTTATATATCTTAAAACCAGTTATTGAAAGATGGCCTGCGGTTACAAAACCTGAAGGACATGCAACTTTTAGAACGAAAATTATTTGGACTGTGCTTTGTCTGATTCTTTATTTTATTCTTACAAACATAATGATTTTTGGCCTTAAAAGCAATGTAATTGATCTATTTGAACAGTACCGATTCATTATGGCTGGTGCCTCAGGATCAATTATGCACCTTGGCATAGGCCCTATTGTTACTGCATCAATTATTCTGCAACTTTTTGTTGGTGCAAAAATAATTAACCTTGATCTTACCAAGAAAGAAGATAAAGCAATTTATCAAGGAACGCAGAAAATACTTGTCATTGTAATGATTGTTGTAGAAGCAGTACCTCAGGTATTTGGATATCTGATGCCAAATGAAGGGCTTATCGGTATGACTGGTGACTGGGCTAATATTATTATTATTTCTCAATTATGTTTAGGTGCTTTACTTGTGTTCTTTATGGACGAGTTGATCTCTAAGTGGGGAATTGGATCTGGCATATCATTGTTTATTGCTGCGGGTGTATCGCAATCAATATTTACTGGTTTATTTAACTGGTTACCTGCTTCAGTAGGTGAATTAAGTTTAATCAATCCACCTGCAGGTGTTATTCCGGGTACATATTATTTAGCAACAGAAATGACACTTAACCAACTAATGGGCCAATATGGAGGATATCAACAGATATTTATTAATCAAGCGAATTCAATAATTGCGTTGATTGGGACAATTGCAATTTTCTTTATTGTAGTCTATACAGAGTCGTCTCGTATAGAGCTGCCTCTCGCTCATGGAAGAGTACGAGGTGCACGTGGAAGATATCCTATTCGTTTGATTTATGCATCAAATATTCCCGTGATTCTTATGGCAGCACTTCTTGCAAATATCAACATGTTTGCGTTTTTGTTTTATACAAATGATGCATTAAGCGGGATACCGTTTATCGGTGGTCAATGGTGGATAGGTGAGTATAATATTGCTGGTGCGAATCCATCGACTGCTTTAGGGGGTGGTTCATGGTATCTCTCGAACTTAGGCGGAGTTAATAGTTGGTTTATGCCGATGATGTATGGTGGTGATGGTATTCATGCTGGCTGGCAATTTGGACTTAAGGTAGTTGCATATCTATCTGTGATGATATTTGGATCTGTACTCTTTGCTAAGTTCTGGATAGAAACTACAGATATGGGGCCTTCTTCAGTTGCACGTCAAATTCAAAGTTCGGGTATGCAAATTCCTGGTTTCAGACGTGATCCAAGGGTTCTAAGAAAGGTTTTAGAAAGATATATTCCGGTTGTAACTGTTATTGGTGGTGCTGCCGTTGGAGCGTTAGCTGGGTTTGCAGATGCCATAGGTACTATTGGAAATGCCAGTGGTACAGGCGTTCTACTCACTGTTGGCATTATTATTCGTTTATATGAGGATATTGCTAAAGAGCAAGCTATGGAAATGCATCCTGTACTTCGAGGATTCTTTGGAGCAGAGTAAGGAGAGAGATTATGGGAGTGATTGTTGTCACCGGAATACCCGGTGTTGGAAAAACAACGGTTATGAAAAAAGCAGCGGAAGGCATGGATATTCAATTTGTTACATTTGGAACAGTTATGGTTGATATTGCACAAGAATTAGGATTAGTTGAAGATAGAGATGAGATGAGAAAGCTTACACTTGAACAACAAAAAGAACTGCAGATAAAAAGCGCTGAAAAAGTAGCAGAGATGGAAAATGTTATTCTAGATACACATTGCACAGTAAAAACTCCTAAAGGATATATGCCAGGATTACCCGAATGGGTTATAAAAAAATTAAACCCAACAGCTATTGTTGTTGTCGAAGCATCTCCTACAGAGATCTACAATCGAAGAGCAAAAGACGCCACTCGAAATAGGGATCCAGATTCAAAGGAAGAAATTGAAGAACATCAGCAAATAAACAGGGCTGCAGCAATGTCATATGCAACATTAAGCGGAGCCACAGTTAAAATTGTATTTAACCATGACGGTGCACTTGATGAAGCAGTCAAGCAGGCAAAACCTGTATTAAACTAAAAAGTTGATAAAATGAGAAAAATAAATGATAAAGCACAAGGCAGTCAGCTAATGATGTTATTACTTTTTATGATGATTATGTTATTTATTATGCCAACATTTGGACCGATACTTGGCGAGTATTTTGGACTGGTATTGCAACCATTAATCGGCTTTGATGGGTATTTTCCAGTTTTAACAATAATTTGTGCTGGATTAATTGTTGTAACGCTTTCATCGTTTCTTACTAATTTTTTTACAGACTGGAAAAAAATGGCGCAGTCTCAAGAGGTTGGTCGGGCTTTTCAAAAGGAAATGATG
>JAUWIE010000042.1 GCA_030605515.1 Thermoplasmatota archaeon | reverse complement strand
CATCATTTGTAACAACTGTTGGTAGTTTGATAATTGAAAACTCTTCACTTAGTCCAATATTATAAGGATCCTTTAACTGAGTAATCCTAATAGTATAATCCGTACCTGCTTCAAGTTCAGATGGTATCTGCCAATTATATTGTGGAATTTTTGGTTCTAATGGATTGACAATTTCGGAATGACATATTCCATTTTTATACAACTCAATTTTGATAGTTCCTGCGCCTACTCCATCCCATCTAATTGTCTCTTGATTTCCTGCTACCCATACACTGCTGTGATCTGGAGAGATTATTATAATTGTAGGATTATGTACAAGAACATCTAAACCCTCTTCTATTGCTACAAAATATGTATGACAACGATCAATTTCTAAATCATAACATGGTTTTTTCTCATAAACCTTTTCAATTGAATAAATTTGACACATTATGTTTTGATCTTTACAAAACAAAGGATCACCAATTCTTAGATCATCAGCATAAACCCAGTTGTTATCTGAATAAAACCTATGATTGGGAGTTACACAAAGCTCATTATTAAAAATAAGGTAATATTCAGTCATTTCATCAGGTGAATGATGAAATATTTCAGATACTTCACAAAAATCAATACTATCTGAAAGTGTATTATACGAGGTTACAACTTCTCCAACTTCGACATCTTCAATATTTTTATAAGATCCATCAGCCATAAGGATATTTGTTCCTGCGAGAAAACATGTTTCAGAGTCATACCAATATACATCTATTTGATCACAACTACCTGAAACCATATGAACTTCAAATGTATCATCCTCATCGTCAAGCCCTGTAACATAAAATTCTTTATTAGGATTGTTGGAGTACGTAATCACAATCCGATCATTATTACTATCAACAGATATTGAGCCTGCGTCAATAGCGATATTATTTACCTTCTTTTCATTATCTGTGTTTGAAATAACTATATCATCAACGGCATCAATTACTGAATTAAATTGAACTTCAACGTTTTTCAGTGATGATTCACCTCTGAGTTGTTCAATATATGGTACACCCCATGCAAGAGTTGTACCAACAGTTGACACAACAATCATTATTATAAGTAATGTTGCAAAAACAGGTGTAACTGCATCATCTCTTTCCTTAAACATATATATTCCACCACCCTGAATTCTATTTTATCTCTCCAATTTTTTTATATATATTCTCTTACTATTGAGATAGTATAATAGGCGCATTCTCCTAATCTATAACGTTATATTCTCTAGTTGTTACTATATAAATATATCGTGTAATAATGTCAAAATAATAAAAAAACTATTTTTTTTCATTTTCAAACACCAACTACAAATTTAAATGCACACCAAGTAACAAGCATCATAACAAATATATGTTTAACTCCTGATACAACATTTCCTTCCTCAAATACTCCTGTTACAAGTCCCATACCAAAACTTTGAACAAGTGCCGCGTAAAAAAACACTGGAAGAATATCATCTTCTCCTATTCCACCACTCCCTTTCATAACAGTTCCAAGCTGTGCACCCTCACCACCGGTCATAGCAGGTATAAGACTACTGCACAATATTGCAATAATCATCAAAAATACACCCATACCGACATAAATAACTGCAACATAAGACATCATATTGCCCCTACGCTCTGTTTCAATAAGTTTTATCTCACGGGCATCCTTAGAAGCAGCATCGAGAACATCAGCTACATTTCCACCACTGCGACTCGCTTCAATAATAAGCGATATCGTCCTTATTATAAGTTTAGTATGAACTCTTTTTGCAAAAGCTGCAAGTGCATCATCAACACTACTACCCCATGATATCTGCTGAGAAATTTTCTTAATCTCATTTGTCAGAAGACCATAATTACCCTTAGATGAATACATAATAGCTTTGGTAAATGTCATACCAGCTCGACGTGACTCAGCAAGATCACGAACAAAATCAGGAAAACGTGCATCAATTTTACGAACCCTTAATAAACGGAGATGCTCATAAAATCCAAATGTGCCAGTGCCAAGGAGAATCGCAAAAAGAATAAAATCAAGCGGAGTACCAATTTCAACAGGTCCAATAACCAAAGGTCCTATTATCTTTAAATGAACCAACAATGCCATTACGATAAATACTATCGCAGGGATTAGCGCTGCTAGATATATTGTTAGACGAGTAAGCTGACCTGTATACATCAGGTTTTTTACTTTACCTTGCTTTTTCGCTTCTTTTACCATTTTTTATCACACCTTCTCAGACATTGATGAAAGAACAACTGCAAAACCAATATGAATAAGAGGAATTACAATAAATGTAAAAACATACATAATCATCAGTTGATCTGTACCCTGATTTGAAATGATCATTAGAAGCGGAATGATAATAATAATTAACAATATCCCTGCAACACCTGCTGTAACATAACATTCAGCCATTATCCCTAAACTCTCAATTAGTTGTTTCTGCACAAGTCTATTCTCTCTCATATACTGGTCTGCCTTTGACATAAAATATGGCTTAAGGGCACCACCTGATTGAACTGTTACTACAGTTCCCTGCAGAAACTCTTTAAATTTAGTCGAAGGAGTTCGATTAATATTTCCCTTAATTGCACTGATTATATCCTGGCCTAAAAGACTTACATCTCGATATATCCATAATGCCTCTTTCTTGAGTTCTCCATATATATCCTGTTTTGAAAGACTTTTAAATATCTCTGTAGGTGTTATACCAGCTGAGGACATAGCTGAAATAAAATTAAGCGCATAAGGTAAATGTAAATCAATTTTTTTCCCACGGGATTTTGCTTTAAAATAAGGCATTTTCATAAAATAAAAATAAACACCCACTGTACTAATAACAGGAATTAAAAGAAAAATAGTTATAAATAAAATATCAAGTTGAATAAAAATAATTAAATTTAGAATAACGGCAGTAGACACCACTGCTGTTAAAACTGTATTAAGCCAAGCACAAGAGAGATACACCCCTGCTCTCATTTCAATATGAGCACTCTCAAGACTAGCTTTAAGGGCCTCTGTTGCTCCACTTTCAGCGGCACCCCCCAACCTTTTGTAACACATTTTCTGATAACTATTTAATGGCATTTTTATACACCTAATTCATTCATTTTTATCTTATTTACCCTCTTTTTTATCCTTTCCTTTACTCTGTCGGATTTTACTTATAAAATCATCAGGGTTTTCACTATACATAGATATTGCTTTTGAAACTTCTTTAAAGGATCTAACCTTCTTATCTTTCATCCAGTTAAGGATCTCTGCTCTCCTTCTGATTTCTTCAGTAACTTGCTCTGTGGTCATATCCCAACGAGCTCTAATACCCTCCAAAATATAGCTTTTACCTGAATAAATAAATTTATCCTCGATTGGATCCCACCGAAAGGCTTCATTTGTAAGAATTTCTTTTGTAGTAGGATCAATATCAATAATTTCAATAATCTGCTTACATCTACGTACACGTTTACCTTTAACACGAGTTGTAATATGAATTGAAACAATATCAAGTGATTGTAGCATAACACGGGGTATATCAATTGGTTTACCTTCTAAACGATGAATCAATGCTTGTGCTGAATCAGCATGTACTGTTGAATAGGTTGCATGACCAGTGGCCATCGCCTGAAATAAGACATATGCTTCTTTACCACGAATTTCCCCTACAATTATGTATTCCGGTCTCTGTCGTAATGCTGCTTTCATTAGATCATATAGATCAATTTCTCCCACCATCTTATTTGCGACAATCTCACCAAAACCTGTTATTGTAACACCAGGGATCCAGTTGGTATGGGGGAGGTTAAGCTCTCTTGTTTCTTCTATTGATACTATTTTTGCTTCTGTTGGAATAAACAAAGACAAAGCATTTAGTATCGTTGTTTTACCTGATGCCGTACCGCCAGCGATTAATGCATTAATCCTGTTTTCAACAGCCATCCACATAAAAGCAAGTATCTCAGCTGACATGGTGTTTAGATCTATAAGATCCGGAGGTGTAAAGGGATCATCACGGAATTTTCTAATTGTAAATGTTGAACCCTTAGTAGTAACCTCTGTGCTTAATGTCATTTGAATACGAGAACCATCAGGCATTGTTGCATCAAGCATCGGCTCAGCAATTGAGATATGTTTCCCGCATTTCTGCGCAAGCTTCACAACAAAAAACGAGAGTTCTTCTGCCTCATTAAAGATAATATTACTTTTAAGAGATCCATATTTCCTGTGAAACACAAATATTGAAACACCTGATCCATCACATGAGATATCCTCGATATGTGGATCTTTCATCAAAGGATCTAATTTACCAAAACCAAGGGATTCTCTCTCAATGTAATACATGATTTTCTTTTTTGAAACATCACCAAGTTGGATTTCATACTGCTCGATAATAAGATCAACTTGTTCCCTGAGATATTTATCAGCTTTTTTTGATTCAAGCTCATCTAATCTAATATTAAGCGATTGTATCAATGTCTCCCAGATAAAATTAAGATTCTTTTGCTCTTCTTTGGATAAATGCGGCTCAATTACTTTATATGATTTCTCCAGTGTATCAGTGTTTTTAAGAATCTTTGCATATGCAAATGGTTCGTTTAACGGATAAAAATCAAGCTGCTTTAATTCAGATGAAAAAACAATTGATCCTGTTTTTTCACAGTTAGGACAACTTATTTCAACTTTTTCACCTGGTTTACCCTCACACGTAATTTTTGTATGACATCTTGGACATATCGCAACTTTCTTAGGCATTATTTTTTAGCATCTCCAGCAAGTATTTTTCTCATAATATCATTTGGATCCTCAAGGTAATTAGATATATGTTTTGAAACCTGTTTGAAATCCCTGATGTTTTTAGTGTTCATCCATTCAAGTATTTTCGTCCGGTTTTTTAGCTCTGTTGTTAATCCTTCTTTTGTTAGATCTTTCTCAGCTCTAATCTGCTCTAAAACAAAACTTTTACCAGAATAAATGAATCTGTCTTCCACTGGATCCCACCGGAAGGCTTCATTTGTAAGAATTTCTTTTGTAGTAGGATCAATATCAATAATTTCAATAATCTGCTTACATCTCCGGGCTCTTTTATCCTTTACACGCGTTATCGTATGAAAAGAGACAATATCAAGTGATTGCAGCATGACACGTGGGATATTAATTGGCTTTCCTTCTAAACGATGAATCAATGATTGAGCCGAATCAGCATGTACTGTTGAATAGGTTGCATGACCAGTGGCCATCGCCTGAAATAAGACATATGCTTCTCTACCACGGATTTCCCCTACAAGTATGTATTCCGGTCTCTGTCTTAATGCTGCTTTCATTAGATCATAAAGATCAATTTCTCCCACCATCTTATCTGCGACAACCTCACCAAAACCTGATCTAGCCACACCAGGAATCCAGTTGGTATGGGGAAGATTAATCTCTCTAGTCTCCTCAATAGATACTATTTTTGCTTCTCTTGGAATAAACAAAGACAAAGCATTTAGTACCGTTGTTTTACCTGATGCCGTACCACCAGCAATTAATAAGTTGACTCCGTTTTCAACAGCCATCCACATATAAGCAAGCATCTCAGCAGACATAGTATTTAACTCAACAAGATCTGGAGGTGAAAATGGATTTTCTCTAAACTTTCTAATTGTAAATGTTGAACCTTTAGCTGTTATTTCATCACTTAAGGTCATTTGAATACGAGAACCATCTGGCATTGTTGCATCAAGCATCGGCTCAGCAATTGAGATATGCTTTCCGCATTTCTGCGCAAGTTTAAACACAAACCCGGATAACTCATCT
>JAUWIE010000095.1 GCA_030605515.1 Thermoplasmatota archaeon | reverse complement strand
GAGGATGTTCTTGAAATAAAGGTTGATACTTCTGATCGTAAGTATCTTAAACGTCTTAATCTACCTTGTGATGTCAAACCAAAAACTACAAAAGCTACTTATAAGAATGGTATCCTTGATGTTATGATCCAAAGGACGGAGAAAAAGAAACCTGGAGATGGTTACAGGGTAAACATTGAGTAATTCTTTTCTTTATTTCTGGTTTCAATATTTGTCTCTATATCCTCCCACCCTTTTTATGTTTGGATTTTACAAAAGGTAAGGTATGATATCAATTTTGTTGTTTCTTTTCTGGCACATCTGATAGAACATAATCATTCCAAAAGGTTCTGGGCATTAATCGAAAAAGCGATGCCTGACTATAAAGAGAAAATAGGGTGGCTAAAAGAAAATGGGGATACCTGTATGTTTTAGAAGAGGAAACATGTCTACAATGGAAAAGGATTTGATGGATTGTGTTTGTTTAGCTCAAACACAGTTTTATTAACAAAATATCACCGAGACGAGTACAATGGGCTTAGCCGGATTTGAACCGGCGACCTCCGCCGTGTGAAGGCGACGTCATAACCACTAGACCATAAGCCCCTTATAAAGGTTTGAATAATATGAAGCAATTAAATGCTTTTCGAATAAATAAAATTTATAAATATTTTTTATTTTAATGAAGAAAAAGATTTATCAATAATAAGATGTTAACTTATATGGAGCAGTGGCTCTGGGGGACATTACAAATGACAAGATGGAAATTATTTGGCCGAAAAAAATTAGATAACAAAGAAACTGAATTACCAGAATTTATATCGGAAGAAAAACCAATAGTAGATAATAAATCAGAGCCAAAGCAAATAGAAGCTGAAGTTGAAAGTAATACTGATTCATCAAAGTATGAACCTGAGTTAGAAAAACCGGTATTGGCTGAATATACTGAAACTCTTCATGAAGGAAAATCAACTTCCAAAGATAGTAAGAAGCCAGGTGATCAGAGAATCTGGCGGGATCTGGATTCAATAGAAGGAAATGTGGACAATCTTAAAAAACACAAAACTAGAAAATCTGAATCAGGGCTGGATGAAGCTGTTGATAAGATTCTTTCAAAAAAGAAAAAGTAATTACTTTTATAACTTTATTTTCACATTCCTTTTAATAATATTTTAAAATTTGATTTATATAAACAAAGTTAATTATCCTATTATTACTTTACCTATGATTGTGATGAAGAAAATATGATTGCGGTTCTTAGAATTGGGCATAGAATTAGTCGTGATAAAAGAATAACGACACATGTTGCACTTGTAGCTCGTGCATTTGGTGCAGATAAAATATTTATCGATACAAAAGACATTAAACTTGAGGAGAACATATGTTCTACTTGTGGTCGTTTTGGAGGTAAATTTGAAATTAAAACTGGTGTGAATGCAAATAAAATTGCTAAACAATGGAGTGGCATAATTGTTCATCTTACTATGTATGGTGATGAGCTTGATAGATCAATTAAAAAAATCGATAAAAACGATGATTTACTTATAGTTGTAGGAGCAGAAAAGGTTCCTTCTCAAATGTATGCCATTGCTGATTTTAATGTTTCAGTGGGTAACCAACCGCATTCAGAGGTATCTGCATTAGCAATTTTTCTTGATCGATATAATAATGGAAAATGGCTTACTAAACGATTTAATGGAAAAATACAAATTCTTCCATGCAATAAAGGAAAAAAGGTTATATCCAGGGATAAATAAAAATAGGTTGTCTTATGAATTTGATACTTTCTCCTGATAATTGTATTAAACTACTACGAAAAAATGGGTGTTCTAATAGGGTAATAAAGCATTGTATGGCTGTTAGAGATGTTGCAGTGAAAATTGCGATAAACGCTCATGCTGATGTTGAACTTGTTGAAGCAGGAGCATTACTTCATGATATCGGTAGATCAAAGACTCATGGAATTTTTCATGCAGTTGAAGGAGTTAAAATTGCACAAAAACTAGGTTTATCAAAGGATATTATTAATATCATTGAGAGGCATATTGGAGCGGGGATACCAAGAGATGAAGCAGTAAGAATTGGACTTCCACCTAAAGATTATTTACCCTTAACCCTTGAGGAGAAAATTGTTTGTCATGCTGATAGTTTAATTAATAATTGTAGTAGACAAAACATTGAAAACGAAATTGAGAAAGCATTAAAAGAAGACCTTAGTGAATATGCAAAGCGATTGAAGGTGCTTCATAAAGAATTAAGTGATATTTGCGGAATTAACATTAATTATATTTGAATTGTTTCACCAGAAAAGATAAATATAGTATTTAGGATTTAACCCTAAAAAATTATGGAGTAGATATTTATGGCAATAAAAATAGACAAGGATAAATGTGACGCTTGTGGATCATGTGTTGAAGTATGTCCTGTTGAAGCAATCGCTATTAATGATAAGGCGACTGTAAATGAGGACAAATGCATCGACTGTGGTACATGTGTTGATGAATGTCCAAATGGCGCAATAGAATTGTAGATTTTTTTATATATCAATTTTCTTAATTTTTTTTGTTTTGCAGGGGTAGCCAAGCCTGGTCAACGGCGCAAGGTTGAGGGCCTTGTCCTGTAGAGGTCCGCGAGTTCAAATCTCGTCCCCTGCACTATTATAAGATTTTTTTTTAAAAAGTAAAATGGAAGAAAAATATAAGTTCAACCAATTCATTTGTCTTTATCGTACGGATGGAATGAGATGTGGCAAAAAACTTGTGGTATACTTGTAATTTTTATAGTGACTATTGGTATATTTTACATAGCTCTACCGATTGAACTATGTAGAGCAGCGAGCGGAACTATCCTTTATGTTGGGGGCTCTGGGGAAGGAAATTATCCCTTGATTCAAGATGCAATTGATGATGCAAATGATGGAGATACGGTAATTGTCTATAGTGGAATCTATCATGAGGAAATTGTCGTAAACAAAGCAATAACTCTAATCGCTGAAAACAGCAATACCATCATTTTCAAAGAAGTACAGTCTTCTTGTTCTCCTCCAGATTCTGATGAAGAAGAAATCGAAGATGAGAATTGGTATCATAACCTCATCCTTGTAACAGCGGATGAGGTAACTATTGATGGTTTTGAGTTAACTGGGAATATACTATCAAATTATAACTATAATCCACCAATCGTATACAATTCCATTACCGGTATCAAAGTACAGGCAAATAACTGTATACTACAGAATAACACCATACATGATATCAGCTATGGGCTACGATTACGTAATTGCAGTGCAAACGAAATAAAAAATAATTTCATCTCAGACAGTGGAATTAACAACATCAACATGGTTAACTCATCTCACAATAAGATTTATGGTAATACGATTACCGATTGCTATTCAGGAATATACATGAATTCCTCAGATACCAATTATATCTATAGAAATGATATTCGTTGCAGAATGGGAATACAAGTCAGAACAGGATCAACAGATAATGTTATTTATGAAAATACTATCTCTGATTCTCAGTATAATAGTATCAGTTGCTGGGACTCCTCCAATAATACTATCTATCATAATAATTTCATAAATAATACAGATATCCATAGTTTCCAAACAAATACCTTTTTTATGTGCTACGAAGAATATTATCTCCCACCGTTTTGTGAAGGCAACTATTATGATACCTACAACGGTGTAGACGCCGATGGAGATGGTATCGGTGATACACCCTACAAAATATATCTGGAGGAACCGACCAGGATCCATATCCTCTCATGGAGCCATACCCATATCAAGCGAGTTTACAGGATAGATTTCATCCATCAATTAAAGTAGAACTGGTAACAGATAAAACATCTTATTCGACTGGAGATGAAATACAAATCACCGTTATTGTTACCAATGAAGGACCACGAGATTTAATGTTTCCTTCAAATCCAGATTATTCTCTTCAAATCATTGGACCGTCAGGAATCGACTATTCAACACTAAGTCAAGACGTTGAATCCGAACCGGTAATTATACCTGCATCATCCCATTACAAATTTGAAATAGATACATGGAATCAAATAAATACAAGAGGTCAACAAGTATCTCCAGAGGAGTATACCATAAAAGTTGAACTGACGGATATCGATTCTATAGACGAAACATCTGTCAGGATAAATCAATCATTTCCAATGGTTGAACTCATACTAGTGTTAGTATTAGTAATTATCAGTGGAGTGGTAATCTATTACTTAAAGAAACGTAAAAGAATTTAAATTCAACAGAAAAAAACCTGTATTTTTTACCGGTAAAAATAGAAAAATACTCCTTTAAGCACATTTAAATATCAGTTTTTTTTGAATTCCTTAAGTTCCACATGTATAACATTTTCCATTATGCACACAAAGCACTCCACCACATTTTAGGCATTTCCATCTTGTTATTTCTCTTTCAATAAATTTACTAACACCGTTTTCTTTAATATACTCTAAATTCTCAATCATACTCATCTCATATCTTGTTCTGTATCGTTTATCTAAACGTTTTATTCTTGTACAAGGAAATGTATCACATTCGTAACAATATCTGAACTTATTTTTTTGGAACTTTTCACAATTTCTAATGCTGCATTTCTTATCGCGTGACATACAACCAAGACATTTTCTTTTGTCACGTAGATAAGCAACACAAATACCACAATTCATTCCGCAAGGCGCGATAAGTTCTTGTTTGAAAGGTTTACTCATTTTTTCTCTCTTAAACAAACTACTTCTTTCCTTTATAAGATAGAACGCCCATAACAACAAGCGATATGATTACTAAAACGGCTCCTAAAATGGTAATATATCTTCCAGAGAATTCACTACCTAACAATAGACCAAGTCCAATACCACCTATTATTCCAATAGATAACCCTGTTTTATCCATACCTATACCTCCTCAAATTATAAACAAATCATCCCTTTACTAATTAAACCTATGCTTCTGAACCAACAGGAGAAAAACATAATTTTTTATGACGAAATATATGGAATAGCTTGGAAAAAAGAGATTTAAACTTCAAGCTACTAGAATAATGTTATTTTTCTGATGGATGTGAAGATGAACCGAGAAAAACTGTAAATCCAGATTGGCTATAAAAAACCAAGAAAAATATAATAGTTAATGAAAATATTCGTTAGAGTGATAATATAAGTGAAGGGAGCGACAAACAATGTCCTTATTGTGGTCACATCTTTTCTTTTGATTTTGGAATATGTCCACACTGTGGTAAGAAATATGATAAGAACTATTAGTATTGGGGTTTATTTCATAAAGACCCTTCTCTTTTACAATCTAAATTCACCAATGTTAAAAGGCTTTCCGTTTTTTCCATGATGACAGAATAATGTTTCGCAGTTCATCAATGTCTTTTGCGTTTATCCATTTCTCTTCAAAATCAGTTTCTTCAGCGATTTGAACAATCCACATAAGTGAATGTAGATAGAAACTCTGCTGGTCAGGAGAGGCGACAATCACAAAGAACGCATGGATTGGATTTGCATCATCAGAAATAATAATGCCTTTTTTGCTTCTAACTAAGATTATCTCAAATTTGTCTCGACCTTTAATAATATGTGAAAAAATAGCGATGCCTGGATGCACAATGATATTAGAATCCTTCTCCCGCTCCTTAAGAAGAGTATGCAATTCATCTTTATCAGTATCTAATCGATCAGCTAATTTATTGGCAATCAGCCATGCAAACTTATCAGGACGCTTGTATTTGTAAACGTCTACAACCTCACATTTTTTAATGAGCTGCTCAAACCGTCTTTCAGTAATGCCATCTCTTTCTATTAGAATTTCACGCAATTCCTCATCTACCATGTAACAAGTTGATTTTTCACCAGTGACCCTTTCAAATACATGAAGAAGTGAATATTCTCTCCATATTTTATCACGAGCATAGAACCAATACCAGCAGAACCCGAAAAGAATGAAAACTCCAACGATAAGCATTGGAATAAGCCCCATCTCAAAGATGAGAAATACGAGTCCAAAAATTCCTACAAGCTGAACCCAGGGATAAAACGGAGAACGGAATTTAGGTCGATAGTGCCGTATTTTACTTTCTCGCATGATGATAAGTGAAAAAATTACAAATAAAAACAACAATATTTTAAGGAGCGAAGCTGTCTTCACAAGACTTTCTAGGTCTAAAAACAAAATCACACATATCATAAAACCAGAGGTAAAAAGTATTGAAAACGTTGGAGTTCCCCGCTTTGATATCTTTGCAAAAGAATGAGGAATGAGTTGGTCTTTGCCCATTGCCATTGGGTCACGAGATGCCGCAAGCAGTCCTGCATTAGCTGTTGAGATAAATGCTAAAATCGCTGCTATAGTCATGACCGCACCACCAATTCCCCAAAAAAAAGGTATACTATCTGCTCCAAGAGAAATTGGCGTAAGCGATGTCGTTAATTGAGAAGGATTTATTACCCCTATTGTTACAAAAATAACAAATAAGTAGAGAAGTGAGATAAGCCCCCAAGCAAGGAACATTCCGAGTGGAATATTGCGCCCTGGTTTCTTGCATTCCTCAGCAACACTACAAACCTTAGTAAGTCCTCCAAAAGAAACAAAAATAAGACCAGCAGTTGAAAATATAGAACTAAATCCATATGGTGCAAAATCATTGAAATGAAAAGGCTGAATAAAGAAAAATCCTGCAATGATGTAAAAAACTAGAAGAGACAGAAGCCCAACAACCAATGCTATCTGTGTTTTTCCAGTGTGTTTTACTCCACGGATATTTATGATAGTGAATATTAAGCAGAAAAAAACAGCAACTAACTTCATCTGCAACTCAGTAAAACCAGGGTTGAGGAAAATAGCGAACACACCGATACCTACCAAGGCAAATGCACTCTTAAATGCAAGAGAGAACCATGCGGCAAAACCACCGATAGTTCCCATCATCGGTCCCATACTTCGATCTATAAAAAAATAAGTCCCTCCTGCTTTGGGCATAGCTGTAGCAAGCTCAGCTTTTGATAACAGTGCAGGTAATACCAAAAGACTTGCAATACCGTATGATATTAGAATAGCAGGTCCTGTTTTGGCAAACGCCAAACCGGGTAGTATAAATAATCCAGAGCTAATCATAGCACCAGAGGCTATACAAAAAATACTAAGAAGCCCAAGTTCTCTCCTTAAACCCCTGGTCTCCTCACGCTCACCCATTTACTCAGAGTATAGCATACTAACATATATTTGTTACCCTAACATCTCTTGGTAAAATCCAGTGGCAAGTAAAAATAAAGATTATAGGTCACATCTTTGGTATAATTTTGTTTTTCGAAGTCCAAAAGGAGAAGATGTTGTTTTTTACTAGTAAACTCGAGTTCAAATCTCGTTGCTTAATAATAAAAAATGAAGAAGGTTATTTTAAGCAATATTAAAAAGGAATAGTAGAGATTTTATTGTAATGAGATAATTTCGATTGAAACAACCATTTTTGACCAAAGACTTGAAGATGTGATAACATCATCCCCGACAAATGCGACTCGTAAAGGTCCGATTTCATTTTCAGGGTCAAATTCTGAATAATATGAACCATCTTCTTTATAGGCAATAATCATAACTGCTGCTACAGTTGATATAATATTTCCTGTTTCATCATAAACATCAACATAACCAAGAGTCTCGTTCATCGTGTAGGTTGCTGTCCACCCATCTTCGGAGATAACACTAATATTGTAGTTATCAGGAAGATTAGGTATTTTTTCCAATAAAGTAGTGATGCGAACACCTGTGTATTCATGTATATCACTTATTTCAACAGAATCGGGGAGCAGTTTAGTTTTGATATTTCGTCCTGTTCCTGAATAGGATTCTAACGTTTCAATATCCTCAAGGGTATAATTGGCTTGAAAATCATCAAACATAATAATCAAGAGAACAGACGGTTCCTCTTCTTGTCCATTAGGCTTCTCGTTATTCTCAATACATCCAATAGTTACCGCAACAAGCATCATTAGAACAAGTATATTTACTAATAGAAATCGTCTTTTTATCATAAAACATACGCAATGAGGATTGTTATAAAAATATTTTGAAAAAAATCTGAAAGTAATGTTTCCTACAATTTTTCAGCAGAAAATAAATATACACGCAACGAGTATCCTCGCAGATTCATTTCTATAGTAAAAATATGTAGCAGAATCAGAAATTATAACGGAAGGATAAAATAACAAAATCTGTTTCCTCCTCAATAACAATGCTATTAGGCAAAGAAAAACTCATACCATTATTAGCAATCACCGTGCTTTTAATCGGAACGGGCTCAACTATATACGTCCATGCGACACAACAGGAGCTAGGAGAAACAATAACTATTGGAGATGAAGTTTTTAAATTTGAACAACTTTTTCAGATATGCCAACAAAAAGAATTAGAAGAAATTGATTACAGCGGAATCGCACTTGATGATATGATTTTAGAAGCAGGTGTTACTTCTCCAGAGAACCATGAATATACAATTATTGGAGCAGATGGATATCAAAAAACAGTAACTTGGGAAAACCTAAAAAATGGTATTCTAACAGAAGAAAAAAGAGCAGTGTTTTCTGACTTGCCGAAAGCGTTTCGGGTAAGAGATGTAGTGGAAATAAAAATAACATAAACTACTCTACATGCCGTTCCAATCTGATTCAAAATATTTAAGATTAACAATAATATTACTGTTAAAGTGTTAAAACAATTGGGGGTTTTAGAATGAACGTAAAAAATCGAAATAAAAAAGTGATTATCGGGCTTATCTTGGTTGTTATATTTTTACTATCGTCTGTTTCTATTGGAACTTGTGGAAAAACCAAGATATTAAAAGAAACATCTGAAAATAATCAGATTGGTATCTATTTTGTCTACGCTGGTGGAAGAAGCACACTTATGGGATGTTCCGCTGGTGCTCATATCAGTCCTTTTTGGCTTCAGACTCGTTCAAATTGGGTGTCTTATGGATTTGACGGTCCTACGGTACTTATTGTTAATGGTATTCCAATGTTTTATACTGAACCAGTTCGCATATACATGGAGGGGTTTAAAGGAATTGCACCAGGGTCTCTTCATTGGGGCGTAAAAAGTATTACGGGTACTCGGATACGATTAATGGGAATTTGTACGTATATGGAAGTTCACTAGTTATATGTGGAAAGAAGATGATGAGAAAATCTTTGCATTTGGAATCATTGCGATTCTTCTTTTTATTGTTTTTACTGGGTGTACGGAGCAGACAGCAGTAAAACAAGAAGGGGATGATAACCAGGAAATCAGTGAAAACCAGATGCCAACCGCAGTAATACATGCTGAACCTATGGAGGGTATGGCACCTCTTGATGTATCGTTCATCGGAGTTGGTAAAGATAGGGATGGTTCTATTGAAAGTTACTCTTGGGATTTTGATGATGGAACCAGTGCTCATACGCAAAATGTTTCTCATACGTTTATAGAAGATGGTTCTTATGATGTTGTTTTTGCTGTAACAGATAACCTAGGAGCAACGGCAATTGCTCGTCTCTCCATAACAGTTAATCTGTTACCTGCTGATTGGACACTGACATTGAAGGGTGCACAAACAATAATTCTTAATCGAACTGACTTTGAATCTTATACTAATCTTTATGGACGGGTATCCTGGGAGGAAGAAGGTAACGTATGGACTGGGCTTCCTCTCTGGTATCTCGTGGCAATGGCTGATGATGAAGAATCAGAAGAATATACTTTTAATGATGACCTTGCAGATAAAGGATATACTATAAGAATTACTGCTGGAGATGGATGGGAGGCCACCTTGAAAAGTTATGATATCGCTAGAAGCGATGGATATCTAATTGTAGATAAATTAAACGGTGGG
>JAUWIE010000040.1 GCA_030605515.1 Thermoplasmatota archaeon | reverse complement strand
GTGGTAAAAAAATGGAATTTGCATTGACTTGGAAGTGTAAACCACCGCCAAAGTGGAATTTTGGAGGGAGGATTAGTGATTGGAACTATATATTGCCTAGCGGGAGCCGTCGGTAATTTCCCCGAAGGGGTTTTGTTCTTAGGGTGAATGTGATTGCTATAAATCTCGAAATTTTTACTTTCTCTTGTTAGAATTGGATAAGTATCTGAACCATTCATTTGTATGTTAAGGTTATCAATATATGAAACCGGTGGACCATCATATGAAGCTCCATAGAAAGCCACTCCAACTGCATAATAACTATTTCCTCTTCCTTGCAATAATGCTCCATTAGTAATCCGAATGCTCTCTGTGGCCCATTTGCCCACAACACCAAATATATTGTTATGGATGTTTGATTGTTCTGATATATACATGTTTGCCTTCTTTATTTCTACAGCATCGAAATACAGAGACTCTGTATTTCCAGCCAAATCACCTTTTACTCCCATTTTCACTCTGACAGTTGAGGTTGTAGCAACAAACTCACAATTATCTGCAGACCATTGAACAAGATCTGACCATGAACTATCGCTTACAGCACAATTATCATATCCATCAATTTCAACAACAAAATTATCCTTAAGACTGAGTGGTTTGCACGATAGAACTGAAAGAACACATTGTTGCCCTATCTCTACTGCTATAGGATCAGAATAAATATATTGTTCACTGGTAGGCGCTTCAAATTTCATGACAAACTCTTGTGTTTCCTCAGGAACCCAATCTCCAATTCCTTCGGGAAAATCATTTGTCCTTTTGGAAGCGGTTGCTGCTGTTTGATCCCAGTCATTGGCATTTATACCTGTTCCATCTTCAAAACAATTATTATTGATATCGGGAACTAATTCATCATCAAAAACAACTGTATGTCCATTAAGATCCAAAATAACATTATCAGATGAAATAACAAAAGCAGTTCCTTCTGTTGAAATATCTGAAGTTAACCGATAAACCATAGACGGTTGATCTATATTATAAGGAAAACTATTCGAATTATCTATGTAGATTATGTCACCTTCATTTATTGTAACTATAATTGTTACTTCCTCAGTGCTATTGGGATTACCATATCCATCTTCAAACACACTTTTATAGACTATATCATCTGGATTCCACTCTGGTATATTAATAGTGTATGTATAGAAATTTCCACTTTTTATCATATCATGTTCAACAGAGTCAACGTAGATCTTATAGGATAATATTTCAATATTGTCAACGGCTGATAAATTAACTAATAAAGAATCACCTGCATTGCCTTCTGTTGGTTTAGATATCCATATGTATTCTGGCGCATCATCATCTATCACGTTTACTATTTGTTCAGGTATTGAACTTGAATCGTTGTTTGTGTCCCATGCCCTAATCTCATAATGTAAATCCAAAGTAGAATCAGATGGAATTATAATAGTTGATTCATAGTAATCAAGAAATCCAGTAGGATTCATAATTATTTCTTCTGGAATTCCCAAGTCAAACCAAAAATATAAAATAACATCATCAACACCATCGGAATCAATTACAGATACGTTAAACGTGAAGCTGTTACCAGTTCCTGCAACATCTGCAGTGTAGTCAGTAATTAATGGGGCACCAATGCTTGTAATTGCAAATTGGTAAATAATTGATTGATTAGTATTGCCATTGATATCAACTGCCCAGATGAAATACTCATAAACTCCAAGGATAGTATACGTATTATTGTAGTAATAATTTCCATTCATGGAGGTATTAATCGAACTAAAACCGGCTGGACCTGTTATATTTATCATAACAGTATCAACTTCAACGTTATCAGCAACTTCACATGATATGTTGACATAGCCATCTTGATTTTGTGATATCGGAGTTACACTAACATTCCATATTTCAGGTGGAATATCCTCCGGTGGTGAGGGATCAACAGGAGGATTATTACCACTGTTTCCACCTCCACCAGACGATCCAGAACCATTATCTGTGGTATTATCTTCTGTACTATTATTGAAAGTGTTATTAGTACTATTGTCCGAGGGATTCATAGTTGAATTATCTTTTCTATTATCGTCTGAGGAATTATCAATAGGATCATTTGTCTGATTATCATTTTTTAACATGTCATCTTTATTATCATCAGAGTTACTTTCTGAATTATTAAAATCAGAAGAATCATTGTTTATAAACAGAGATGCTAAATTAGCCCCAAATCCCCCTATTGCAATAATACTACTTATGATTATTAGGGCTGCAGTAGCTATAGCAAATTCCTTCTTAAATCCTGTAATATTCATTATGTACTCCCCATGTTGAGGTTTTGTGTTTATATGAATATAAAGATTATTATACAATTATTATCTAAATATAAATTATCCTTGAGTAAATATATCTATATGGTCAACTCTCCAAAGCTATATAAATTGTAAAACCCAAACCATCCACAACCTTAGTTTATAATGTGTCTTACATATTATATAAATATTTTCTGGATAAATGTCAAAAAACACATTTTTTCAATAATAAAAATTAACGCTCAAAGATCAGTTGATAAACGATATTTTTAACCTTTAAATCTATTATTTTTTAATTATTCCTTCTTCTGTTATATATCCAGTTACAAACCTTTTAGGTGTTACATCAAAAGCAGGGTTTTTCACATTCATCCAATCAGGCATTATTTTCTTTTTATTTATTTTAGCTAGTTCAACTCTCCCTCTTTCTTCAATAATAATTTTGTTACCATTTTTTATTGTATTATCAAAAGTACTAATAGGGGCAGCTACATAAAAAGGTATATTATTTTCTTTTGCAAGTACTGCTTTTTCATATGTGCCGATCTTATTTGCAAAATCACCGTTTTTAACTATTCTATCTGCTCCAACAATAACCATATCAATCTCTCCTTTTTTCATGAAATAACCTGCTGCATTATCGGCGATAACTGAATGCGCGATCCCTTCTTGCATAAGTTCCCATGATGTAAGCAAGCCTTGACAACGTGGTCTAGTCTCATCAGCATAAACAAAGATTTTTTTCCCCTTTTTATGTGCAATTCTCATAGGGGCAAGAGCGGTACCATAATCAACAGTTGCAAGTGCACCAGCATTACAATGTGTTAAAATATTCATACCATTTTTAATAAGTTTGTCACCATTCTCACCAATCTTTTTACAACGATTAATAATATCTTCTACATAGGTTGAAGCAGCGTCAAATGCATCTTTTCCCTCGTTTATATTCTCAATCATATACTCGATTGCATAAAACAGATCATATGCAGTTGGTCTGGTTTTCCTTAATTTTTCTGCTGTTTTTTCCATTTCTTTTTCCCCTAGAACCATACCATATACTGCAGCAGCTCCTATCGCAGGAGCCCCACGTACAACCATATCTCTTATTGCAAATGCAACATCATCAACTGTTTTTGCTTTAAAAATCTCAAATTTGTAAGGTAGTTCCCTCTGGTCAATAAAATTAACAATATTTTCATCAAACCATAACGCCCTATATTCTTCCCCTTCAATTTTCATAGTTTTAACTCCCTATATTTATTAAAAAATAAATTCTCAACTTCTTTTAAACTGGTTCCTACAAATAAAACTCCCTTATTTTTTATAACAACGTCTTTACTATTCCTAAGAGTTTTTAACACTTCCATTGCTTGTTCAAGCGTCCCAGATGGCTGCTCTATATCTGTAGAGGGAAGAATATTAGAAAATCTTTCAACTAGTTTTTCACCATTGAGTTGAATAATAGCATTTATATCATCTCTTGCATGATGAATAATCCAATGAACCGGAGTTTCAATACCAGGTTTCCCCCTTCCTATTGTTAAAACAATTTTTTTCACAGGATCATAATCAACAATCTCTAAAATATCATCTCTTGACATATCACCTAAATTTTTCATATTACTATTGATAATCATACGTTTCCCATAACTAAAACTTATTACTTCAGATGAATTTTTTAATAGATCTAATTCTTTTAATTTTCTATCAACACGTATCATATCAGCAATAAGTGGACAATTGCTTTGTTCTTTTGAAACATAAAACGTTTGAAAACCTATGTCTGAAAGATAGCCTTTAAATATCATACTATCTCTAAAGAGCTAAACCTTTTTTATCTTTTGTCACTACTATTTTCAAAATATGACGCCGAGGGGGAGATTTGAACTCCCGAGAGGCAGAAGCCTCACGAGCTTTCCAGGCTCGCGCCGTTCCGGGCTGGGCCACCTCAGCAAAAAAACAAATATGGGAACAATAACCATCATTTAAGATTTTTTCCAGATTGGCGGATATGTCCCTTTATTCATTAACACTCTTTTGATATTGGCACATATTCCAGTATCTTTCTGAATTATTTCCTCTGTTGACATTAAAACATTCATTAATGCAACACCTTCACCCTTCAAGGTTAATACCGCAATTGCATCTCCTTTTTTAATATCAGTATCGATTTCAACAACGCCAGGTATTGCAAGATTTGCACCATGGCAAACAGCATCAACAGCAGAATCGCGAATAACCATCTTTGGAAGATGATCCAATAACCGTTCCATAGGGAGAATCGTTGATCGAATTTCTTTTTCATCTTTTTCATCTTTCCAAAAAATAAAACCATCTTTAACATCCTGTAAAATCACAGATTTTTCTTCAATAAGGCCTCCAACACGAGAACGTCTAAGCTCTGAGAGATGTGCACTACATCTAAGTTTTTTACCAATATCCACACATAAAGTCCTAATATATGTACCAGCTTCACAGCCAACACGAAACAATACTTCTTTATTTTTTATTTGAATGATATCTAGATAGTAAACCCGTCGTTTTCTTCTAACTCGTTTTACTGCAGAACGAACCGGGGGAATCTGAAATATATCACCAACAAAACCATTACAAGTTTCTATTATCTTTTTTTTATCAACATCTTTATGAAGCTTCATTATACCTATGTATTCTTTACCGGCTAAGAGAAGAACCTGTAAAGCCCTTGTTGCATCTCCAAGAGCAACCGGTAATATCCCAGTTGCATTAGGGTCAAGTGTACCGCCATGACCTGCTTTCTCCACCTCTAATATCTTTTTTACCCACGCAACAACTTGATGAGAAGTAGGACCACTTGGCTTATCTAAATTAATCATGCCATTTGTAAAAAGTTCTTTTACACTACGTTCATTTGGAGATTTCCCATAATTTGGATTTGTTTTAGCATTAATTTTAATAAGACGTTTACGCTTTTTATCAGAAGGTAACATATGTTCTTTATCTTTCATTTTGATTGAACCGTATAAAATAACACATATAATAAAACTGTTTATCCTCTAATCTCTTCAGCAATTATGTTTATTATCTCTTCTGGAGTCTTTTTTGAGGTATCAATTATAATATCATAAATTGAAGTATCATTAACCTCAATATTATAATATTTTTTATAACGAACTGCCTCACTTTTCTCCCTAACCAAGATCTCTTGTTTTTTCTTTTCAAAGTCACCTTTTTCTCTGGAGATAATACGCTTTACTCTAGTTATAATATCTGCATTTAACCATACCTTAATTGCATCTATCTTGTTAAAGTATGCAAGCCATCCTGCGATCCTACCTTCAACAATAACGTTTCCTTTACGTATTATTTCAAGTTGATAATCATCAAGTTGTTTATCGATCTCCTCATGTTTTTCACAGTAACTACCAAATTCTTCTAGAGACATATTATGTTTTTCTGCTGACTCTCTAAAAATCTGACCTGAATAAACATATTTTAAACCAAGTTTTTCAGCTAAAAGTTTTCCCGCTGTGGTTTTTCCACTACCTGGAAAACCACTTATTGTAACTGTTATCATATATAGCTATCTTATAGAGGGTCTTAAATTTCCTTTTAAATTTTTCCACCAATCTGATAATTTGATAATTTTAAACCCCTGCCTTATTAACTGTCCAAACACCATCGAAGATATAAGATAAAGCCAAAGCCATGCTTGCATTATGATTTTTTCAGCTGGAGGTGTTATTAATGTAACTCCATCTGCCCATGGAACAGAGATATAAAAATATGAGAGATCACCAAGAAAGCTTCTAAGCCACATAAAAATTGGCCATATGAAAATAATTAGAAAAACCATTGGTTTCATCATTCCACTAGATGCCTCTGTTTGTTTTTTCATGATTTCTGGTTGCATTTTCTTTAATTTCGCTAGTCTATTAGTATTACCTGT
>JAUWIE010000128.1 GCA_030605515.1 Thermoplasmatota archaeon | reverse complement strand
AGGATTTCAAATCGTCTTTCTATAGAGCCAATTTCTGCAGCTTCACTTAGGAGATGTAAAGAATATATCGATAACCATGTTTCAACTCTTCTTTTTATAAATACTCGTGATGGAGCTGAGATACTTGCGTCTCGTTTTCATATATGGGAAAAAAATTTACTAATTGGTATTCATCATGGTTCATTATCTAAAAGTGCTCGTATAGAGTCAGAGGATGATTTTAAAGCTGGAAAGCTTAAATCATTGATATGTACGTCATCTTTGGAGTTGGGTATAGACGTTGGAGATACAGATTTTATCTTACAGTATAATTCTCCAAGAGAGGTTACAAGGATTGTACAGAGAATAGGTAGATCTGGACATAGTGTAGGTAAGATTTCAAAAGGCTTGATACTTGCGACTAATCCTGAGGACTTAGCAGAAAGCCTTGCAATAGCTAGAAAAACATTAGAAGGTGAATTAGAAGTACATAACATCAGACATAATCCATTATCTGTACTTACTAACCAAGTTATTTCTATTGCTTTAGAATATGGAAAAATTAAAACAAAAAAAGTATATGAAATACTTAAAAGATCCTATCCTTTTCATACTTTAAAGCAGGAGATTTTTGATAAAATTATTCAGCAATTAAGGGAGCAACGTAATATTTGGGTAGATAACGAGGGTTTTATTGCAAGGCGGATAAACACAAGGAATTATTTCCTTGATAATATCTCAATGATTCCTGATGAAAAAACATATACTGTAGTAGATATAAGCACAAGAAAAAAGATAGGTAAATTAGATGAAAGCTTCATCTTAAATTATGGTTTCGAGGGTGCAAAATTTATTCTTCATGGAAGACCCTGGATTATAGTAAAAAGAGATGAAGAGGAGATTTTAGTATCTCAGTCAAAGGATATAGGAACAGCTCCATCCTGGGTTGGAGAAGATATACCAGTTTCGTTTGATGTTGCAAGAGAAGTTGGTAAGCTTAGAAGACTTGCTTCTTCAGGAAAAATAATCAAAGATTATCCTTGTAATAAAAAAACACTTGGGAAGTTTTTACAGCATATTGCTAATCAGAAAAACCAGGGATTTATTGTCCCTGATGACAAAACAATAACTATAGAAATTGAGGACAAAACCGTTGTGATAAATGCTTGTTTTGGAACACAAGTCAATGAGACACTTGGACGTTTGATTTCAGCAATGCTAGCACAATCTCTCGGCGAAAGTGTTGGTATAAATAGTGATTCATATAGGATTAATCTTGAGTTACCTGGGAGAGTTCCAGTTGATAAAATTAAAGATATTTTATTAACTACAAAACCTGAATCACTCGAATATTTATTACACGCTATTTTAAGAAATTCTACTTATATAAAATGGCAATTGGTTCATATAGCAAGGAAATTTGGTGCAATAAGCAAAGATTTTGATTTTAAAAATGTTGGAACTAAAAAACTATTTACACTTTTTGAAAATAGTTTAATATTTGATGAAGCGGTTGATAAACTCCTCTGGCAAAGGATGGATATCAAAAATACTCAACAGGTTTTAAGTGAGATGCAAAACGGTAAAATTGATATTCAAATACAAAGGCTTTCTCCCATTGCAGTTGCAGGATTGGAAACAATCCGTGGTCTTATGGTTCCTCAGCGAGCAGATAGATCAATCCTAATGGCCTTGAAAAAACGATTAGAAGAAGCAGAAATAACACTTGTCTGTACTAACTGTAATAATAAATGGAATACAGTAGTACGAAGGACAGATACAAGGCCGAAATGTTCACAATGTGGTGCAATTAAAATAACTGTTTTACAACGATATAATAGAGACTTATCTAAGCTTTTTACTAAAAAAGAACGAACTACAGAGGAAAATAAAGAATTGAAAAGACTTAATAAAAACGCAAGTCTTGTTTTAAGTTATGGAAAAACTGCTCTTATGGTATTAATGGGTAGAGGTATTGGCCCTGATACCGCTGCTAGGATTTTAAGAAGATATAATATCTTAGATCTTGAAAAATCAGAAGAAGTATTAATTAAATTCTTAAGAGACATTTTAAAAGCTGAATTGAACTATGCACGTACACGTGGGTTCTGGGATAATAATTAATTAAAGTTTTTTAAACTCCCATTTGAAATTCGATAATAAGATTTAATAACGTAAAGATGTATTGATAAATTAATTTAGGTTAAGTGATTTTCCTAGAGCGGATTGTGGATGCAACAGTTTGAAAACATTGATTTAATTAATCAAATATTAAAATCTGTAATTGAAATAATTAGTAGAAGAACCTCTGGAGCTTATGCAATTGTTGTAACAGGAAATGCGATCAAAAAATTGCAAGGAAAATATAGATTTTTTAATTATATTGAGGTAAAAAGTGAATTATATTCAGAATTCACTGATATTATCGATATTAAGGTTGATGTAAATAATGTTGATCTGCGGGAAATAGGTGGAGCTATTAAAGAATTCATGGAAAAACTTTCATCATCAATGGGAAAAGAAGCAGGCTATTATTTTATAAAAGAAATAAAAGAAGATCTTCCACATGGATATGAATCAATCTTAGCAAGTTTAGGTGTAGATTTTGATATTATGCAACTTGCATATATAACTGAACGTAAAAGAGCATCAATAATCCGGATAGAAAATTCAGACACAGTAAAATTTGTAATCAGAGCAATATATAACGTATTAGAAAGTGATCTTGGCAGAAACCGTGCTTTTTCAACAATAAATGAGTTAATAAGCAGATTCAAAGTTAAATATGAAATTCTAAAATATGTTACAATTAACGATACAAGACATCTTCAGGGAACTGATAATGTTGTAGTTTCACCAATTGTCGATTCCATGAAGTCAGAAACACTAGGAAATACACTGCAGAAAATCATACAAGAAGTAAGTATTTCTCAAAAAGAAAAAGGTGGCTCAATATTCATTGAAAAATTGAAAAATTATCTTAATGCAGATCAAATTTTAAAATTAGAAGAAATCGGTGTTAAGTTCCATGTTATACATTTACGACAAGATCTTGTAGTAAAACATATGTTAAAAGCACTTTTTGAAGTTTTAAGTGATGCAAGCACTAAGAGTTATGCTGTTCTTACTATTGATAGTGCTCTTAAAAAAACAAATCAGAAGTATAAAGATGTAAAATACATAAAGATCGATAGTACAAAATATTCAGAGGGCATCAACGCAGTTCATATTTCATCTGAAATCGAATCAGTTCGACCATCTGAGCTGGGTAGAATGATACAAAAAATAATAGAAAAAGTTGCAAAATGCCTTGGAGGAGAAGCAGGCCAACAATTCGTAGAAAATTTTAAAAAACGCCTTGGAAAAACATATGTTCTTAGATTAGAAGAGATGGGTATCAACTTCCACATAATTGAGTTACAGAAAAACCTTCTATGGTAAATCAGTATCAACTGATACAAAAGTAACTTTTAATGATAAAAAATTCTGACGGCGAATTATAATTATTTTTTATTATCCTGTAGCCATTTTCTTATGCGTAAATAACCAATTTTTTTCTCACCATTCAACCATAGAATAGGAGCTGTTCTCATCAGATCATCAAAAACATCATGTGATTTCGCATCATTTAATTCCTCGTCATTCCAATCAGCGATATCATGAGGAAATGTCATAATCTTTATATCATCTCTGCCTACCAAGAGTTCTTTTGTTTGCATACATTTCACGCAGTTTTCTAATGAGAATAATATTTTTTCATCCATACTTTTTCCCCCGATTTTCATGTTTAATTGGATTATTGGTGGTATGGGCCAGGCTGGACTTACCAGAGTCAACAGGAGAAAAATCGACCGAGAAAATGGCGTTTTTGCCCTGTTTTGAATTGTGGTAGTTGTATCTATTTCTCATTAAAATCTTTTTTCTTTTTCATTAAAAAAAAGTGCATCGGTTCATGGATAACCTTTTTAGACCATTTTGTATATTAGCATCGGGCTGCTATTACGATGTGGTTTATATGGTTAAGATTGGTAGAAATGACCCATACCCATGCGGTAGTAGAAAAAAATACAAACATTGCTGTTATCAGAAAGATATCCAAATAACTCCAACATTAAAAAAGGAAGCTGAGTTTACACTTGATGATGGTTCTAAGATAAAACATTTTGTCAGATCCGTTGATTCGATACCAGTACACAATCATCTTGGATTACAACCCAATATTCCTAAGGAGGAAATGAATATTATACCTGATTTTAGTTACGGAGATATTAGTATGCATATAGGGCAAGATGACCGGTTTGAAATTTTTAAAATGCAGGTTTGCAGTCTTAAAGGGACAGATCCCTTTAAATTGATAATGGAAAAATTGAGTATATAGTAGGAGATGATAGAATAAACAAGGTTTGCAACTACATATCAAAGATCCTTTATGAGGAAAAATAGTATGAAAATATTTTTTTGTGTTACTGAATTTGAAAATTTAGACTATATGTAGGAAAAAGATGGTGTTAATAATAATGACTAAAGAGAGCAAATCTTCATTGAGCATGATAAAACCAAGCGTGTTTGTTCATCAAGAGAGTGAGAAAACAAAGCTAAACTGGTTTTGTTATGAAATGTCAATGACTTTTTATGAAGAGATGAATGAAAACATAGGAACATCATTAAAAAAATATAGAATCAGTGACAAAGATATTGCTGATTTTTCAATTTATCTATCAAAAAGGATGAAAGGTATCATCTTGAAGAAATTGTCAGGTAGAATCGATAAGGTTTACTTTTCCTATGAGATGGTGGAATCATATTTCCCAAAGCTTAATGATAGATTGGTAAATAAATTATTAAAGGTCCTTTCGAAAGCCTGGTATAAACAACTTGATTTTTGTGTAGTATGTCCAACTCGTTGTGTAAGTGAAAAAGATGCATATTGCACAATGTTTGATGAGGAGGATTTTTGAAGTAAAAAGATAGCGTGTGGCAACAGATGTTGCTTTCACTGCTGTGATAAAATAGAGAGGATGATATTATGACATCAAATACAGGCCCTGAAAAAGGGATAAATAATGAAGAATTTTCTTTGGATGATGCATTATACTCACTTGATAGCAAAGACCTATATGATTTAGTGCAAAACCTTATGGGGAGAAACCCAGAAGTCCATAGGTTAATTCTAGAATGGTTTAAAGAGAAATCAAAAGATCTGAAAGATATTGATTCGGAAAAAATGGGTATATCTCTAAATGATGGATTGTTGATGGAATACTGGTTTAATGCTGAGGGGATTATTTCTGAGTTTAACGAATATGGGGGAGGACCAGAAGAAGAGGAAATAGAGGCTTGTGAATGGCTAGATGAAATATCTGAGTTGGTTAAAAAGGGCAGCATTTCTACAGAGGCAAAGTTTGAGTTTTTGGATGTTGCCTTTGTTGAATATGATGAAGGAAATTCTGGTTTTGATGATTCATTAATGGATGTATTTTTTGAAATTTGTGAGACTGAGGGGGAATGGAAATATTTAGTGAAAAAACTTGACAAATACCCATCTAGGTGGCGAACTAAGTTGATAATGAAAATTCAGAAAAAGTATCTTTGTGATGAGGGAGCATATCTTAAATTACGTAAGGAAAACCTAGAAAATGGTAGGGATTATTGGGATTTAGCCGAATTTTACCAAGTGAAGGGAGATGCTCAGAATGCTTTGGAGACAGCAGAACAAGGAATATTAAAAGGAGAAGGTAAATGTACAGAGTTGTTTGAATTTTTGTTTGATTGTTATGCTAAAAAAGAGGATGCGGCCAACTTAGAAAGAATCGTTGATACAGCATTGACTCAAAAGCATGAGGAGAAAAACATGTTAGATAGATTGTTTGAGTACTACAAATCAAAAGGGGATTACAATAAGGCAAAAGAAAACCTGTTAAAAGCCTATGAGTTTGTGAAATATGGTAGCTACTACAAAGAGTACAAAAGAATGAAGGAGTTTTTGAAGAAGTCAGATTGGAAACAGATTGAACCTGAAATCATCAAGGATTGTAAGAAAAAGAATACTAAGGACTATCTACGAATTTGTCTTGATAAAAACATGAAGAAAACAGTTTTAGATACGCTTTTAGATACAGCTTTAAACCCCCCTAGAGATCGATTGGGATTTGTAATGCATACCGATTTTGATAAATTTGCAGATCTATTAAAAGAGGATTTCCCAGAAAAAATAATAGAATATTACTGGGAAAAAGCATATATCAACATCCCGGGAGGAACTAGGGGAACATATCGTATCGCCGCTCACTATTTGACTAAAATCAAACACATTTACATCGACGTATTACAAAATGAACCACAGTGGAACCAACGTTTTACTGATTTAAAAATAGAGTTCAAAAAACGCCCGGCATTCCTGGATGAAGTGCAGGTAGTAGAAGGAATAAAAGATAGTGATGACTGGAACCATGATTTTTAAAATCTGTGAGGTAAACGAAACAGATGGCACTGATTATATATGTGATTATCTCTCATTTTAATACTTATATACATTCTTTATATACTTTATACAGAAAATGAGGGTAGAAAGATAATAATGGGTTTAAATGAGGCAGATACTAGGGCTAAGTTGATTGATCCGGTTATTCATAATTTAGGTTGGACTGAGAATCTAATTAGAAGAGAGATTACTGCTGGAACTATTGAGATTATTAATGGTAGAGCTAAGAGGAAAAAAGGTAGGGCGGATTATCTTTTGTGTTTACCTGCACAAGAGGAACAAAATCCTGTTCCAGTTGCCATTCTTGAAGCAAAAAAGGAAGATGAGCATGCAACGCTGGGGCTCGAACAAGCTAAATCTTATGCAAAGAGCCATCAGGTTCCCTTTATGTTTTCCACTAATGGTCATCTGTTTGTTGAATATGATTCTTTTAAACTGCGTATTAGTGAAGATTATCCTTTGGAACAGTTTCCCACACCCAATAAATTAAAAGAACTTTATGAGCAGGGAAAAGGTTTTTCTCTTGATTGTGAAAAAGCTCAGACTCTTTTTGTTCCATATCGTGGTGGGCAGTCCGAACGGCGATATTACCAGGATGCTGCGATTCGTGCCGCACTCGAAAAAATTGCGTCTTCCAGAAGGGATTGGAATCGTGTGTTATTGTCTCTAGCTACGGGTTCTGGTAAAACAAGAATTGCCGTCCAGTTGTTGCATAAGTTGGAAAGATCTAGACAATTAAAAAGAGCGTTATTTGTTTGTGATAGAAATGAGTTGAAACGACAGGGTTATGGAAAGTTGTTTTCTATTTTTGGTGACAACGCTGCGATGATTTCCAAAAATAACCCTCAGAAGAATGCAAGGATTATTGTTGCTACATATCAATCTCTTGGAATCGATGAAGAAGGAGATCAATCGTTTTTCCTGAATAATTATCCAAAGAATTATTTCAGCCATATTATCATTGATGAGTGTCATCGGAGTGCTTGGAATAAGTGGAGCATTGTTCTTACGAATAATCATGATGCGGTTCATGTTGGTCTTACTGCAACGCCTAGAAAGATTTCTGGTGGGAAGTCAAAAGAAAAGAATAAAGATGAAGAGATCAGTAGGAATAATATTAGATATTTTGGTGAGCCTGTTTACGAGTATCCCTATATCAAAGGTTGGGAAGATGGATATCTGGCTGCTTGTGAAATAATTAAGGGAAAAGCAGATATTGATTCGTTTTGGATAGCAAAAGAAGAACTTGTTGAAAAAGGAGTGTACGATGCACGAACTGGTAAGCCAATGATGTTTAAAGACATCAAAGACATATATACAAAGAAGGATTTTGACGGGCGTCTTATTATTCCTGAACGACGAAGGGCAATGTGTAAGGATCTTCTTGATAATTTTGAAGAGACTGGGACATTAAAACAAAAAACCATTATTTTTTGTGTAAATGATAAGCATGCTGAGGATGTTGCAAATGAACTCAACAACATGTACAAAGAACGAGGATATGTCCCCTGTGAAAAGTTTGCGTTTAAATTCACTGCAAAAACATTTGAAGGTGGTGGCTTTGATGAAAGTCATGAATCATTGATTGCTAATATGCGCGGGATGAAGAATTCCCATTTTATTGCAACAACTGTTGACTTGCTTTCAACAGGTGTTGATATTCCTTGTGTTCAAAATATTGTGTTTTTTGTGTATGTGCAGTCCCCCATTAGTTTTTATCAGATGATCGGCCGTGGCACTCGAATTGATGAGCCATTTGGAAAATACATGTTTAGGATTTATGACTATACAAATGCCACCCGTTTGTTTGGTAAAGAATTTATTTCAAAACCCCAGAGTAAACCATCAAAACCTTCAAAGCCAAAAGAAAAACAAAAAATTGCAAAAGTATATGGATTTAATGTTTCTGTGAGGGACGAGGGGACGTTTATTTTGATGGCTGATGAGACAACTGGAAAGGAAAAACCGGTTACTGTTGAAGAATATAAAGAAAAACTTGCAGCGTCTCTTGTTGAAAGTGCTGAAAACATGGATCTATTGCGTGAGATGTGGATTCATCCAGTTGAACGAAGGCATTTAATTGAGGCGTTACCGGGGGGTGAGAAAGGAGCGCTTATGCTTCGCGAATTACTACATCTCAATGATTGTGACTTATTTGATTTATTTGCAGAAATCGGTTTTGGTGTAGCTGCCAAAAGCAGAGCGGAGCGTGTCTCTGCATTTGACTATAAGAACAAACGATGGCTTTTGTCCCTTCCATCGGATACGTCTTCTGTTATTTCGCTACTTGCAAATCAATTTAAAGAAAACGGTATTGAAGAACTTGAAAGTGCTCATGTGTTTGATGTTTCAGAGATAAAGAGAGCGGGTGGTATTAGAGCGCTTGCAAAACTTGGTGCAGATATTGCTGATGCAGTGCTTGAAGTCAAAAAGAGGTTGCTTGCAGCATGAATAAGGATGAGTTAAATCAAATATTGGAGGAAGGGGAGGGGCAATTCATTGAGTTTAAAGAAAACTTTAGTAAGTATATTGCCAAGGATATTGTAGCGTTTGCTAATGCCTCTGGTGGATGGATCCTTTTAGGAGTAGATGATGAAAATGTTGCAAAGGGAATAAAAATTACAAATAGTCTAAAGTCTCAAATTGTTGATGTTGGAAAGAACTGCGATCCGAAAATACTTGTGGATCTGGAGGAATACAAAAAAATCTTGATTGTTAAGATTAGAGAGGGGGAAGATAAACCTTATCAATGTTCAAGCGGTTTTTATCTGAGACTTGGATATAACTCTCAAAAACTGACACGTGATGAAATTCTTAGGTTTAGCATCAGGGAAAATAAGATTCGTTTTGATGAACAAATCTGTAAAAATTTTGATTTCGATGATTTTGATGATGAAAAATTTGAGTATTATTTGAAGCTTGCAAGTATCTCAAAAACCCTTAGTACTAAAGATATTCTGAGAAGTCTTAATGTTTTAACAGATAAAGGGATGACTAATGCTGGTGTTTTGTTTTTTGCTAAAAAACCTTACAAATATATAATGAGCTCAAGAATTCGTTGTGTTCTTTTTAAGGGTAATGATCGAGTTAACATCATTGATAAAAAAGAGGTTGACAAGGGAATTATTGGTAATATTGAGTTTGCTGTTAATTATCTCGATGAGCATGTACCTGTTCGTTTTGAAATTAAAGGATTATATCGAAA
>JAUWIE010000063.1 GCA_030605515.1 Thermoplasmatota archaeon | reverse complement strand
GATAGAATCGATTGATTCACTTTCAGAAAGAAGAGTGTTAAAGAATAGAATTTCAAATAAATTTGACATGTTACACTCGGCAGGGATAACAAATGAAATGACATTGGGAGAATTACTTCTTGATGGCGATGGTGAGCTATTAGTTACTTCTGATGGAAAACTAATAGAAACAAATGATTTCTCACCACAGGGATTATTTGATATTTGGGATCTGATCTCAAGTCTGCTTGACATTTTCAATTTTAATTTTTTGTGTGATGTCAATGTGGATATGAATCGAGGATGGATTATACAGCCCGAAGATAATGAAACGGTTAGAATTATCATTGGAAAAGAATATACGAAATCAGATCGGATAATAAATGATATGATAGATGAATCTGTGTATGATCTTATTGATGAACTTATTCCTCCTGAGAAATTTCCCAGGATTAATAAATTTCTTAGAAATGTATATTTTAGAATGTCTGATCGTATGTCTGATTTCATTTTAGAAAATACTAGATATGGTACACAGAGGATCCAGGTACTTATTGGTCTTCAGGTGGATGATGAGTTTAGATTAGATGGTAACGCATTTGAGACATATGATGACCCAGTTCTTATATTTGATAATGGTTTAATTGCTAGGTTGTTACCAGATTTTTATAATAGCAACATTAAGCCCTACATAGAATTAGGGCGGCAGTCGTATCATTTACGTGGAAGGGCCGGAGTAGTCGTAGGAATTTAAAAATACTTTCTAAGTCGGATCTAATTCGTTAGCCGAATATGAATTTATAGAAAAATATAAATCCTTACAAATGTTATTAATTTCTGAAGTGAAAAAATGAATAACAAATATCTTCGTAACTACTCACGTTTTAGAAAACAGTGATGCCTTGCATCCTTTTTGTTATCTGATCAGATAGATTCTAATACATTTTCAAAACTGATCTTTAGTTTTTGGCAAGAAATCCAGTCGAATTACCGAAAACATTAAATACTTAAGATATCTATTAGATATCTCATGAAACGGGTTCCAATGACACTAGCCACGGAATTGAAAATCAACAATATCCATGGATTCTATATACGAAAAGTAACCCGTTTTGGCACAAGTGCAAAAGTAGACTGTCCAAAGGAACATTTGGGAAAGACCGTCTATCTGGTGATATTGAATCATGACGAATGAGAACAAACAAGGAAAACTTCGGAAACTGAAGAAGCATATTCGAAAGTTGGAAAAGGAAAAGAAGAAATTATCGGAAGAACTTGAAAATGAACGAATTAGACGAGAGAAATTAGAAAAAGACAATGAGGATCTTAGAGGGAAATTGGCACAACTTTTGGGTTCTGTCATGGTTCTTGCAGCTTCTGATAAAACGGCAGAAGCAGGTGGCGTTCCAAGTTCTAAAATATTTTACAAAAGGAACAGAAATGATAAAGAGAAAAAACCTACGGGGGGCCAACCAGGCCATAAAGGACATGGGCGGAAAAGACCTGTCTCAAACTCACCTTCATTATATGTTACGTTAGATTCATGTCCCTTTTGTGGAAATTCTAACATCGGAGAAGTTAAAAGTGCAAAACAACAGCGTACGGTTACTGACATTCCTCCCCCCACTCCAAGGATTTATGATGTCATCTATCATCGGTATTGGTGTGATAGTTGCAAGAAATTGGTACGGGGTGAGGTTCCATGGTTGCCCCCGCATCAGGAATTTGGACCATTTGTCGCCAGTTGGGTTACTTACCATAGGCTGCTGGGTCTTACCATTGGTAAGATACGGTCCAGTTTGTTTGAAACATATAGCATTCCAACAAGTGATGACACAATTCTTAAACTTGAACGGTGGGTGGCTGATACACTTAAGGACGATTATAACAAGCTGAAGGTGGAAATTGTCAAGGCAAAAATGGTGAACGCCGATGAAACCAAATTCAGGATTGGTGGGGAAAATGGATGGTTGTGGGTATTTGTCAGTAAGCTTATTTCTCTATTTGTAGTTGCTCCAACTCGCAGTCATGCAGTTCCTGAAGAAATATTGGATGGATTTGAAGGTGTTCTTGGACGTGATGGATGGAAACCATATGATTTTGTACATTGCTCAGCTCATCAGTTAGATCTTATTCATGTGAACAGATGGTTGGAAAGAGCAGAGGTCAAGCATGGTGTAGAACCAAGGACAATCTTATCATCGAAATCTGCCATTTTGAAGGATTCGTCTAAATGCTCTAAAGAGTTTCTTGAGTTTGCTGATGGTGTCAGATCAATCTTGAAAAGATCTATAGATTATTTGAAAAAGCCCCCTCCTTTGGTGGAGGAGCGAAGGACTGTTCGTTTTCATTTTCAAGATGAGCTGGAGAAATTTCTTAGCAGAGAATGGGAAGATAGTGATGCTATTCGTATCTCTAAGGAATTGTTGAAACGGCTGAATATGCTTTTCACCTTTGTAGAAGTAGAAGGTGTACCTTGGCATAACAATGATGCTGAACAAGCTGTAAGAAAAGGAGTACTTGCCCGGAAAATAAGTGGCGGTAGACGAACTTGGACAGGTGCAGAAGTATATCAAATACTTTTAAGCACGTTAGAAACATCTAAAAAAAGAAACGAGAATTTCATCGAAATTGTTACGGAAAAATTAGGGATATCATCCACTGAATGTTTGGAATATGAATCTGTGGCTTCCAAAACGTGAGTAGTTACAGTTACTCTTTATAGAGCAGAGATGAAAATATCCTTTGAAATTGAAAGAAAATGATGGTTTCGATCCAATGACCCCATTTTAAAAAATGAGGTTTCTAAACATTGAATCGAGTGAACTCACGGAGTTCAAATATTGGTGAATGTGATAGTAAAAGAACAACGCAAGAGAAAGCATAAACTTTTACCACTTCGTGGTCGCAATAAATTGCTAAAACTATATTGTCATCTCTTGCTAAAAAATTCTTTTCCTTCATAGCGCCGCCGAAACTCGGCGTCTGGAGGAAACAGAATATGAAAAAAACAAACACCAACTGGAAAGCCGTAGAAGACATAATTACCAAATATAAAGACCATGAAATAGATCCGAAACAACATTTTCGTTTTGGAAAACTTGAATGCTACGAGCTTGCAAAAGTCCGTACAACGCGACATGCAAAATATAATATCAACTATCACTTTGTCTGGATCCCAAAGACAAGATCAAAAGTGTTTCAAGAACGGGTTGCACGCATAGTGAGAAATGTAGCAATACAGGTCTGTAAAAGAAATGGTTGGACGCCACTTGCAATGGAAGTTATGCCGAAAAATAATTGTTATCGTGCTATGCTATAACGTACTTTTCGCTGAGATATTCGTCGATTTTTTCGTCGAAAATATGCGTGAAAATGCTGTAGTCATAACCAGCTAGACCACGAGCCCTTTTGGAAAGTTGGAATATATTACTCATTTTTGTAATTTACTACAACTTATTTTATTAAATATGTTTTCTACATATTCATTTACATATTCACCTGCAAAAAAGATACATAAAGCCTGAATTTATTCTTATATTTCTAACAAACAGGAAGGGAAAATAAGTGGATAACATTGAAGGGATACAAAAGAAAAATCGTTCGAAATTTTTTCATAATATTAAAAAAGATGGATTTATTGATGATCAAACATTTTATAATTGGAAATCTGAATTACAAAAAGAGTTGCCCTCTTTTTGGGAATCTATGTCAAGGTTAAAGAGATAGCTTCAAACAATTATCCAGTTAGTAATTAATAAATCAAATCAATAGAGTATTTTTTATTAAATATTAAATACAGCCAACTTTATTCTTTGGATTTAATGAGGTATAAATCGCCTAAGTTGACAGTTGATGGAATTATAGTAAAAGATAAAGAAGTTCTTTTGATTAAAAGAAAGATATCTCCTTTTAAAGGAAAGTGGGCGTTTCCTGGTGGATTTGTTGAATATGGTGAAAAAACTGAGGATGCGGTGATAAGAGAGGTGTTTGAGGAAACAAATTTGAAGACAAAAATAATGGAGCTTATAGGTGTTTATTCAGATCCTGCAAGAGATCCTAGAGGCCACTCGGTTACTGTTGCTTATCGTTTGAAAATTGAGAGTGGGGTGCTAAAGAGCGGTGATGATGCATCAGATGTAAAGTTTTTTAGCTTAAAGCAGTTACCTGATCTATCATTTGATCATGAAGATATATTAAAAGATGCTATAGGAAGTGAAGTGTGATATGTTTTGTCCTAAATGTAAAGTGTTGATGTATCCAAGAGGAGAATCTATTGTTTGTAATAAATGTGGGTTTGAAAAAAAGAAGAAAGGTAAGAATGTAGTTATTAGCAAACAAATAAAAAAGGAAGTTACTATCATTGAAGATAAAGATAAAATTGATATTCTTCCAAAGGCTAAGGTACCTTGTTCCAAATGTGGTAATAATGAGGCTTTTTGGATATTAAGGCAAATGAGAGGTAGTGATGAGCCTGAGACTAGGTTTTTTACTTGTACCAAGTGTGGTTTTAAGTGGAGAGAACAATAGGGGAAAATCTTAAATATTAATAATTTAATATATTAACTAAATTAAATACGGAAATTACAGAACTTAAGGGGAATTTATATATGAACAGGACAATTAAAAAAGTTGGTGCTACCTTTATTGTATTAATTTTTATGATATCAGGGTTTACATCTTTATCTATTGCCTCTGTTCAGGATGATTCTTCTACAAAAGGAGAAAGCCAGGTTAAAACAATAACTATTTATCGTCATGACTTTGACGGATCCATAACACCGATTCAGATTGATCTATCGCTAAAGATGGGACAGGATATAGGAGAGGCTATTGCTGATAAATGTGACGAACTTTTAGAAAATGATGTTGAACTACAAAAGTTACTAAAAATTGGTAATAACTCAAATGGAATTTTTGGTATTGTATCTAAGATTAAGTCACGTGGGAGAGGGCTTCATTTTAAGACAAATATTAAAATAAAATTACAGCCATTTACTCTTAGAAAAATTAAACTGTTTCCTTTGTTACCACCTTATTTCCGGCCACCATTAATATTACCTACAATATTTTGTAGATATCCAAATGATGAAACAGCTTATACCGAGATCACCCCTCTTCTTTCATTAACAGAGGGAGGAAATGAAACTAAAACTTTTGAAGGACCTCATAGAGTAACAGCTGTTGGTTTCATTGGTTATAAGGGTTGGATTGGTCATTTTTCCCTTCTTGGTTTTGGTATTAAAACAGGTTTTTCCGGTTATACAATGTTTGCTAGATGTAAACCAACAATTCTAAGTTAAAATACCGTCATAGTTATAAACATCAATTGCATTATTTATTTTAAGAGTGAAAGAATCCTGGGGAGGATTATAAACATGTTTAATGCAAAGGTAAAATCAGAAGTACTAAAAGGTATAATCGATGTTACATCTCCATTAGTAAATGAAGTAAAATTCAATATAACTAACAAAGGTATTTCTTTAAGAGCAGTTGATCCTGCACATGTAGCAATGGTTGATTTACATGTGAACAGTAAGGCTTTTGAGGAATACAAAGCAGAGAATATGGAACTTGGAATTGACATGAATAAATTAGGTGGAATAATGCGTCTTTCAAGCTCAGGTGACACAGTTTCATTAGAGTTTGATGATGAATCAAATCGATTAATTGTAAAAATAGGTAATCTTGTGAGACGTATGGGACTAATTGATACTGCAGGTATGCCTGATCCTAAGATGCCAAATCTTGACCTTCCTGGAAAGGTAATTATCAGAGCATCTGAACTTAATCAAGGTGTTCGTGCCTCTGAAGCTGTTTCTGATCATTTAGCACTCACCATAAATAAGGATAACTTTGAGTTATGCGCTGAGGGTGATACAGACACCGTGAATCTCAAGCTACCTAAAGATTTACTAATTGAATTAAATGCATCAAGTAAATGTAGAAGTCTGTTTTCAATAGATTACTTTAGCAATATGATAAAATCTATCAAAGGTGAAGATCCGATAACAATTATGCTTGGAAATGATAACCCTACAAGGGTTGAATTTGATATCGCTGATAAAAAAGGACATGTAACATATCTACTTGCACCTCGTATTGAATCAGATTAAAAAAAAAATTAGTTTTTTTGAGGTGTAATCTATTGTAGTTAAAGAGGGTAGACGACGTAGATATATCGGGTTTATTATCAAACCCTCAAATGATGCAAATTTTGATAGATTTGATATAATCTCTGAGATTCAAAATAAATGCAAAAAAATTTTTGGAAAAAACTGTAAAGAAATGGGCATTCGACTTATTAGATTCAATGGAGTAAATGGGATAATAAGATGTAACCATATTGAAAAAGATAGTACAATAAAACTATTGAACTCCATAAAGATGATTTCATCAAAGAAAGTAATGATTGAAACACTAGGAACATCTGGTACAATAAAAGCTTTAACTAAAAAACATATGAACTAAAATACGTGGTTTCTCATTTATGGATAATTTATTCTTCTTAATAACAAAAAATTAAAGAAGTTTTTCTCCTTTATTTTCTGTAAATTCTATAGCTCTATCTGAAAATGTATCTTGGCTTAGTTGCATATCAAGAATAATGTCTTTTAGTAATGTCTCGATTTTATGGTTTTTAAACTCTTTTGCTCCCTCTATATCTGAATAAACTTCTCCAAGAAATAAGTCTTTATCTTTGTGTATGTTTATATTGTATAGAATTTCTTCCATGATAAGCCCTTCTATTCAATTATATAATATGAGCAATTAATATAATAATTTTTTGGATAATTAATGCCTCTTTAGGAAATTTTTTTATTTGAAATATTGATGATTCTAATAAAAGCATAATTAAATCACCACATAAAAACAGCAGAAACTAACAAATAATGAAAAGTAATGTAATAATATTTTAGACTATTTCATCAAGAATAGGGAGAATTTGTTTATCCTTAAATCCACGTTGCTGAATCGCACTAGATGGACACGCGCTTACACATGTTCCACAGCCCTGACACAACCCCTCATTTATGTTTGAAACATTACCATTTTTTATATCTTCTGTCAAGTCAATTGCGTTATATGGACATACTGCAATACATGTCTTACAGCCACAACAAAGATCTTCATCAACAACTGCAATATTTGGCTCTGCTGTAAGCTTCGGCTGCGCAAGAATTGTCGCCGCACGTGCTGCAGCTGCCTGTGCCTGATAGATCGACTCAGAAATAAACTTTGGTGTATGACAGTTTCCTGCGACAAACACCCCACGAGTGGAGAAATCAACAGGTCGTAGTTTCACATGTGCCTCTAAAAAGAACCCATCATCATTCATCGGTACCTTCAACATCTGCGCAATAACTAGGTTATCAAGATTAGGCTGCAAACCAGTAGAAAGCACGAGCGTATCTGTTGGTATCTCCAACTTTTTTTGAAGCATCGGCTCAAAAAACTTAACCATCAACCCATCTTTTGTATCAACTATAGGTTTTTTTTCTGCATCATACTGTAGAAACATCACACCCTTCATCCGGGCATCCTTATAGAATTTCTCTTTAAACCCATATGTCATTAAGTCACGATACAACACAAAAACTTCAGCCTTCGGGCTTAATTCTTTAATTCTGATCGCATTTTTCACTGCTTGCATGCAACAGATACGGCTGCAATAAGGTCTTTTTTCATCTCGTGACTCAACACACTGAATCATCACAAACGTATCGCCATCATGGATATCATCCTGCTGGCAGTCACTCAGTTTTTTTTCCAATTCCAACTGTGTCAGCACCTGCAGATTTTTACCGTAAAGATACGAATTTGGTTTATATTCACTAGCGCCAACTGTAACAACAACCACACCATGGCTAAACTTTACTGTTCCTTTTGATGTTTTAATCTCAGACTCATAACTCCCAACATACCCTTTCAGACTCTCCAGTGATGAACCTGTATACACTTTTATGAGATTATGGTTCTGAACTTTCTCCACCGTCTTCTTCAGTAGCTGATCGATGTCGACACCATCAACTGTATAATACACTTTGTTTAGATAGCCACCAAGTACTGGTTCTTTTTCAACGAGTACTGTTTCATAACCCTGATCCGCAAGTGACAAAGCAGCGGTCATACCAGCAATCCCACCACCTATAACCAATGCTTTTTGTATAACTGGAATTTCTGCTTCCTGAATCGGCTGTAGAAAACGGGTTTTTGCAACAGTCATTGCAACCAGCTGTTTCGCCTTCTCCGTAGCATCCTTGAACTTATCCATATGAACCCATGAGCATTGTTCACGGATATTTGTCATCTCAAAAAGATGAGGATTAAGTCCTGCTTCACGAAGACTCTTCTGAAACAACGGCTCATGTGTTCGTGGTGTACATGCTGCTACTATAATCCTATTCAAATTATGTTTCTTAATTGCATCAACTATCCTCTTCTGTGTATCCTCAGAACACGTATACAAATTTGCCTCAGCATATACTACGTCATCAAGAGATTCTGCAAATTTAACAACTGCTGGGACATCAACATATCCACCTATGTTAATGCCGCAATGACAGACAAACACACCAACCCGTGGTTTCTCACCAGAAACATCACGCTCCGCTGGATACTGCTTCTCTTTAACTAGGGTCCCTCTAGCATCCTTCAACAATGCAGCAGCATTCGCCGCTGCAGCAGAAGCCTGCATCACACTCTCAGGGATCGCCTGCGGCTCCAGAAATGAACCAGCGACAAAAACTCCAGGACGCAATACGACCGGGTCATCAGGACATGTTTGAACAAAACCAAACTCATTTACTTCAAAACCTAACTGCTCAATCAACTCATCACGCTGTTCTTCAGCAATACAAAGACCAACAGATAACACAACAAGATTAAACATCTCCTCTTTTAACTCCCCTGAGTCATCCTCATATCTTATAACAAGATCCTCTGTCTTTGGATCCTCCATTATCTCAGAAATCCTTGATCTAACGTATCGTAACCCATGCTCTTTTTTTGCCCGATCAATATATTTATCAAAATCCTTACCAAACGAACGAACATCAATATAGAACACGGTCGGCTCAACATCTGCATCGTGCTCTTTTGCAATTACTGCCTCTTTTGCTGTATACATACAACACATCGAAGAGCAATATTCATGTTCTACAGATTTATCACGAGATCCCACGCAATGAACCCACGCGATTTTCTTTGGCGGCTTCTTATCACTTGGACGTATAACCTTTCCTTCAAAGGGGCCAGATGCTGAAAGTACTCGTTCAAACTCTATGCTTGTCATCACATTCTTATATTGTTTGTACCCAAACTCAGGTTTAATTATTGGGTTAAACGGCTTAGAACCAGCTGCAACAATCACCGCACCGACATCAAACTTAAGGTTCTCTGGTTTCTCATCATGGTTAATCGCACCAACCTTACATGCATCCACACATTTCATACAATCAACGCAGCCACGATGCTCCCCGTCACCCTCTTTATCAATTACATATGCATTTGGAATCGCCTGAGGATACAGTTTATAGATTGCTTTCCGATCAGACAGTCCCTGTTCAAACGTGTTCGGAAGTTTAATTGGACAAACCTCTTCACAATCACCACATGACGTACATTTCTCCAAGTCAACATACCTGGGTTTCTTTAATGCCTTGACAACAAAGTTTCCAGGTTTCCCTTCAATTTTCTTCACTTCCGTATTTGTAAATAACTTGATATTTGCATGACGTACGCAATCAACAAGCTTCGGGGATAATATACACATTGAACAGTCATTTGTTGGAAACGTTTTATCCAGCTGAGCCATCACCCCACCAATCGCCGGTGACTTCTCCAACAGATAAACCTTAAAACCCATATCTGCAAGATCAAGTGATGACTGCACACCAGCAATCCCACCGCCGACAACAGCAACTGCTCCAACCATTTCAGATTTCTTCGCCATAACTATTCTACGGTCTCCTGTATCCTTCTCTTTCTGCAATTTTTTTTATCGCATTCATCAACTTTGGAATCTCAACGCCTTGCGGACACTGTGTAAAACACCGATGATGTGTTGAACAAATCTCAACAAACTTATTAGAAAACACGGAATCCTTCATCCCCAGCAACACATTTTTAATAACTTTCCGCGGTGAATATAAAGGATCAAGCTCTCGCTCTGGACAACCTGCTGTGCATGTCCCACATGAAAAACATTCATACAAGTCTTTCCCAGACTCATCAGTAACAATCTTATATTTGAAATCAAGATCAAGCACCTTCTTTGCAATTTTCCCTGTTGCATCCTCAGTTTGTTCTTCAAGTAGTCGTGCATTACGAACCGCATTCATGACCTCTTTGACATTGACGCCCTGGGGACATTTTTCCAGACAGCGGTAATGCGCACTGCAAATCCAAATAAACTCACTTGACAACACCTCCTCTTTTAAACCCAGCAACGCCTTCCGGATAATTACACGAGGATTCCATTCAGGTTTCACATCCATCTCAGGACACCGCGCTGTACATGACCCACATGCAAAACATTTCAAGATTCCCTCTCCACCTTCTTCACTAGCTATCTGAAACTTGAAATTTTGGTCGACCTTACGGGAGTCAATCACATCCATATTATGCTTCCCCTACTTCCACATACTCATCCTCTTGATAGACAACCATTGGGATCTTCTCCTCAGGATCTTTTCCTGGATGATAATCAAACTCTTTCTGCGCACTTTCAGCAGCAGGGATAAACACATCCATCAATAGAATATCACTTGGACATGCCTGCTCGCACAGCCCACACTCTACACATGAAAGAATCATATGATTCATCCGTCCCAGATGGAAAAGAATGGAATCATTCGGCATCTTAAACAAACCCTTGCTCTCTGCCTTTCGAAGGAACTTATACGCCTCAGCATCGAACACGGATGAATCAAACAAACATTCTTTACAATAACAAATCGGACACGCCTTCATACAGTTATGACAATTTACACACTTGTCAAAAAACTCAGACAACACCTTAATGCCCTTCAATGAACTTTTCTTTTTAACAAACTCATCACGCTTATTTGCCTTATCTTCACGGACAACTTTTACTGCATTCTCACGACCTTTCACATCCTTACTATCAAGCTTTATACCATCAAGCAGTTTTTTACCAGCATCAGTACAAACCTCAACAAAAACTTCTTTACCTATATCAGCACCATACAGTCCAAGGACAATATCAGCATTCACGGGAACTGGATCTTTACATACAAGACACGCCGAACGCAGATACTTCTCAGCCTCCTTACTTTTGTTTTTAAATGCATCAAGTATAAACTGTGTAGGTATCTTCTTTTCAGGGAAATCAGTGTAGATATTCAATGGAAAGGTACCCAAACAATCCACTCCAATAATAACGATATTCTCCAAGCTGGCTTGATTCAATTTTACCAGCTCAACTAGCGCACGAATCTGACATGGATGCATCACTACGCCAACCAGCTTCTCTGCAGCTTGAAACTTCGTTATCTTTGAAACAATCGATGCTGTTGACACAGGCAAAACAGGAGCAAAAACATTTGCATTTAACTGACCCGGATCAGAAATTAACACAGGAAACGATATCTTTTTCGACGGAACCTCCTGCATAACCAACAACGCATGAACCTTGCCTGACTTCAACAGTTCTTTCAAAAACTCGTTAACTGAACCGGCAACATCCCCATTTTTAACTTTTAAGATTTTATCAGTCATACTTTACACCATACCTCATATATTCCATTGTTTTGTAATAGGAGTGGGACCAAGCTTTCTAATCGCCTCAGTCATCTCTCTCATTGTCTCTGCAAACTGCTGCCCCTCGGATGCTGAAATCCAACGAATCCACACCCTTTCTTGTTCCAAACCCAACGTATCCAAAATATCACGAAGTAAAACCATCCGCCGTCGAGCCTTATAATTCCCATCAAGATAATGACAATCACCAGGATGACAGCCACCAACAAACACACCATCAGCACCCTCAAGCAACGCACGCAGTATATATACAGAATCCACAGACCCTGAACACATCACACGGATAATTCGAACATTCGGTGGATATTGAATACGGCTTGTCCCAGCAAGATCTGCACCGGCATAGCTACACCAGTTGCAGAGAAAACCGACAATTTTTGGTTCAAATTCGTTCTTTTTAGACTCCTTTTTTTCTTCTACCATTTTTTTATCACTCCAAACAAGCATCAACCATCGACAGAATCTGCCGTTTCGTAAACGTATTCTGCTGCGATACACCACTTGGACATACTGCCGAACATGCACCACAGCCCTGGCATAAAATTTCATTCACCTCAACAATTTTCTTCTCTTCATCAAACGTGATTGCATCATATGGACATGCTTCAATACATAGTTTACATCCCGCGCAGTTCCGCGAGGTCACATAGGCAATATTTCCCTTTGTCTCCAAATATTCCTTTGACAGTATCGTCGCTGCTCGGGCGCTAGTAGCCTTCGCCTGCAATATCGACTCCTCGATAAAACGCGGTGAATGTGCAAGACCACACAAGAAGATGCCATCGGCTGAAAAATCAACAGGGCGCAGTTTCACATGTGCTTCAGCATAAAAATTATCAGCATTTAAGGGAATCTTCAACTGTTTGGCTAATACCATGTTATCCGCTGGGATAATCCCTGTGCTTAACACTAGTTTATCCGGATGTAGATGAAGCGGCCTACGAAGTACCCGCTCAAAGGTTTTAACCGTAATATTTCCCTTATCAATATTAACCTCAGGTTCTTCATTCTCGTCATATCGCACAAACAAAATCCCTTTTTTCCGTGCCTTCTGATACAAAACATCTTCACGGAAACCATACGTACGAATATCTCGATACAAGATATACACGGTAGCATCTGGATTAATCTCTTTGAACCTTAACGCATTCTTCAACGCCTGAGAACAACACACCCGACTGCAATACGGATGCTCATCATTCCGTGAGCCGACACATTGGATCATCACGACTTCTTGGAGTTTCTTCAGATAAGACTTACCATCAAACAAGTCTTTTTCAAACTCCGTCTGCGTAACAATTTCATCACTTTTTGCATACTGATACTCAACTGGCTCATACGGTAACCCTCCAGAAGCCACTACAATAATACCATGCTCTATCTCTGCAGGTACCTTTTTATCTTCTGACGTTAGCTTTGTCTTAAAATTACCAACATAACCTGAGACAGCTTCAACTGTTGTACCCGTAAACACCTGAATTCTCGAATGACCATTCACCTTTTCAACAGTCTCCTTCAATAGTTCCTGCGGCTGCTCACCGTTAACACCAAGATAGATATCTCTCAGATGACCACCAAGCACGGGTTCCCGCTCAACAAGAAACACTTCATATCCTTGATCTGCAATAGACAATGCAGACTGCATACCGGAGATACCACCACCAATCACCAGTGCATTATGAACAACTGGGATCTTCAGATGATGAACCGGATACAAATCTGTTGATTTTGACACTGCCATCCTCACTGCATCAATCGCCTTCTGCGTTGCACTCCGAGGAACGTTCTTATGCACCCATGAATTCTGATCACGTATATTTGCCATCTCAAAAAGATGAGGATTCAAACCTGCCTCACGTAAGGTATCCTGAAACAATGGCTCATGCGTCCGAGGTGTACAAGAAGCAATTACCACACGATTCAGATTAAACTCCTGTATCTTCTCCTTAATCATCTCCTGAGAGTCCTGAGAACACGTGAAGATGCTGTCATCAGCATGCACAACGTACGGCAACGTCTTTGCATATTCAACTACCTGTTTTACATCAACAACACCAGCAATGTTGATTCCACAATGACAGACAAACACACCGATACGTGGGAACTCAGCACTTACCTGCTTCTCCTTAGGATACACTTTTTCAGTAATCTCTGTCCCACGAACCTCAAAAATATTCTTTGCTGCCTCTGCTGCAGCTGCAGAAGCCTGCGTAACACTCTCAGGAATATCCTTTGGCTCTGTAACTGTCCCTGATGCATAGATACCTTTCTGTGAGGTATTAACTGGTGAGAACGGATCAGTCTCAACAAAACCATATTCATTTAGATTAACATCAAGAATCTTGCTCAGATTCCCCAGCGCTTTACATGGCTGTAGTCCAACAGACAACACGACCATATCATATGTTTCTTTCTTAAGGCTTCCATCTTCGTCAACATAACGAATGATGAGATTCTTCGTTGTTCTATCCTGCTCCACCCTTGGAATGCGACACCGCCGGTATACTACTCCATATTCATCTTGAGCTCGGGCAAAATATTTATCAAAATCCTTACCAAACGAACGCATATCCATGAAATAAATATGGGATTCAACATCTGGCTGATGCTCCTTTGCAATCACCGCTTCTTTCGTAGCATACATACAACAAACTGAAGAACAATATTTTCTATCGCAGCTTTCGTCACGAGAGCCGACGCACTGCAACCATGCAATTTTCTTAGGAGATTTACCATCAGAAATACGTTTAATATGCCCTTGATAAGGACCAGAAGCAGAGAGAATACGTTCAAACTCGATACTTGTCAACACATTTGGATACACACGGTATCCATAGCTATCCCCCTTTGGCAGAGTATATTCCTCAAAACCTGGGGATAAAATAACAGAGCCAACATCAATCTCAAGTTCTTGCTCCTTTTGGTCATAGTCAATAGCATCTGCTTCGCAAGAGTCCTTGCAGATACCGCATTGATCTGTCTGTAAATGGATGCAATGCTCAGAATCAATAACCGGCCAGTTTGGAACGGCCTGAGGATATGAAATATGCATCACTGATCGTTTTCTTAGACCCATATCAAATTCATCGAGAATAGGGATTGGTTTGTTTTTTGTGATTTCCTCAAGATTAATTGCACTGGTAGGGCAAATAAATGCACAAGCACCACAGGTTTGACATACCTCAGAATGTTCTTCAAATGGTGGTTTAACCTTGCGATCAGAACCTCGGTTTATGAAACTAATTGCTTTTGGCCCCATACGTTCACACATTCTTACGCAAAGCCCGCACAAAATGCAGTTGTCATCTTTTTTCTTGAATCTTGGTTTCTCGATACCATATTCTTCTGCAAGTTCGAGTAATACTTCTTCCTCTGGGCAACGTGCTAGTAATAGTTCAATTGTCATCTTTCGGCTTTTAACCACTTTTTCAGAATCAGTCTGTACCCTCAACCCATCATTTACTGGTAGCGTGCATGAAGTAGTAAGCTCAGACCAACCGTCTTTTAGTATTTCCACTACACATAGTCTACAGGCTCCATAGGGATTCAGAGCCTTGTGATAGCACAGAGTAGGTATTTCGATGTTGTTCTCATTAGCAACTTCAAGAACAGTTTTTCCTTTTTCAGTTTCATACTTAGATCCGTTGATCTCTATTGTAACTGTATTCACTTTTTCTCTCCTGTTTTAACTTGTATGGCGTTGAATTTGCACGTTGCTATACATGTCCCACATTTCGTGCATATGTCTTTGTCTATGGTGTGTGGTTTCTTTTTTTCACCAGTTATAGCATTTACTGGACATTTTTTAGCACACATACCGCAACCGGTACAATCCTCCGAGTTTATCTCATAGAATATTAGAGGCTTACATACCTTAGCTGGGCATTCTTTTTTTTGTATATGGGAGAGATACTCATCTTTAAAATATTTCAAAGTCGTCAGCACTGGATTGGGAGCAGTTTTTCCAAGTCCACAAAGCGATGTCTCCTTGATGTATTCAGATAATTCTTCAAGCAATGGTATAGAGTTCTCATTGCCTTTCCCCACGCAGATATCCTCTAATATTTCTAACATCCGAGCGTTGCCTTCTCTGCATGATGAACATTTACCGCATGATTCGTCAAGATTGAATTCCATAAAGTACCGGGCGACATCAACCATGCATGTGTCTTCATCCATCACAATCATGCCACCGGAACCCATCATGGAACCTGCGCGCTTCAACTCGTCAAAATCAATAGGCATGTCCATAAGGGATCTCGGTATGCATCCACCAGATGGCCCTCCTGTCTGTATTGCTTTAAACTCTTTGTCATTAGGGATTCCACCCCCGATATCAAACACGATTTCTTTGATGGTCATACCCATTGGTACTTCTACCAGACCCGTGTTATTTATTTTTCCAACGAGAGAGAATATCTTTGTTCCCTTGCTTTTTTCTGTTCCAATGCTAGCATACCATTTAGCTCCTTTGTTAATAATTAATGGAATATTAGCCCAGGTTTCAACGTTGTTAATTACTGTGGGGCAGTCCCATAGACCACGTTCAGTTGCATGAATATGTTTTGCTCTTGGCTCACCGACGTTCCCCTCGATGGATTGAATGAGGGCTGATGACTCGCCGCATACAAATGCACCCCCGCCTTGATAGATTTTGATATCGAAATCAAAACCGGAGTTCAGTATATTTTTCCCTAAAAGTCCAAGTTTTCTTGCCTGATTTAAGGCGATTGAAAAATGCTTAACCGCAAGTGGGTATTCAGCCCTTACGTAGATATAACCATGATTAGAATCTATTGCAAAAGCACCGAGGATCATACCTTCAATCACGCTGTGTGAATTGCCTTCAAGGATGCTCCGGTCCATGTATGCACCGGGATCGCCTTCGTCAGCGTTACATATAATATACTTCTGTTTGCCCTTTGCTTTGCTGCAGGATTCCCATTTTTGACCTGTACGGAAACCGCCACCACCTCGACCTCTAAGACCTGATTTTTTTACTTCATCTATAACATCTTGGGGTTTCATGCTAGGGAGAACTTTTTCAAGAGCTGAGTATCCGCTTATGGCAATATAGTCCTCGATGTTTTTTGGATCAATTTTGCCGTTACTACCGAAGATTGTTCTAGTTTGTTTTTTATAGAATGGTATATCATCCTCATAGGTTATTCTTTCACCTGAGCTAGGGTCGACATAAAGCAATTCCTCAATGACTTTATTATTTACCACAGTTTCCGAGATGATTCTAGAAACATCCTTTGATTTCACCATTGGATAAAAAATTTTACTTGGGTATATGACAACGAGTGGACCTTTTTCACAGAATCCATGACATCCAGTGATTCGAACATCGATCTTCTCCTGAAGACTCTGCTTTATTATCTCCTTTTTGAACGTTTCGATTATATGTTCACATCCGGAAGCTTGACATCCTGTTCCACCGCAGATGGTAACTACTGGTTTATTAGGGTCCCTTCTGTTTTGAATGGTCTTTCTCAGTTTCTCCAATTCTTTGGGGTTTGACAACTTCTTCATTTAATTCCCTCCAAAGACGTTATGATCTCATCGACTTTATCAACGGTCATGTGCCCATGAACCTCTTCGTTCACCATCATAATAGGGCCAAGAGCACAGGCACCAAGGCAGTTAACAGTTTCTAGCGAGAAGAGACCTTCTTCAGCAGCATCTATTGCGTCTTTAACTTTATCAACAATATTTCTGGCACCTCTAACATGACAGGCGGTACCTAGGCATATCTTGATATGGTACTTGCCTAGAGGTTCAAGACTAAATGTCTTATAGAAAGTAGCCACTCTATAAATGGTGCTAAGCGCGGTATCAAGTTTAAAAGAGAGATATTCTAGTACATCCCTTGGGAGATATCTATATTTCTTGTTTACTTCCAGCATAATTTGAATCAACGGTGCTTCATAATAGGAATACTTGGAAATCAGTTCATCGATATACACCTGGTCTCTCACCTGAGACGGTTCTTTCGGTTTTTCAGGGATCTGCGGCTGGAACAATACCGGACAATTTTCTATGCATACTCCACAACCGGTACATTTCTCTCCATCCACATAACGTGGTTTTTTAAGTATTTTAACTTTGAAATTGCCTACTTTGCCTGTGATATCTTTTAATTCTGAGAAGGTAATAAGCTCGATATTTGGATGACGGCCTACATCAACAAGCTTAGGCGACATAATACACATAGAACAATCATTCGTAGGGAACGTTTTATCAAGCTGCGACATCACGCCACCAATAGCTGGTTTTTCTTCTAGCACATACACTTTAAATCCTGAATTAGCAAGATCAAGTGCAGATTGAATACCAGAGATACCACCACCGATGACTAACACTGACCCATGTTTTTCAGCAGCAGCCATCGAGATAGTCTTATCATCTTTCATAATCTAACTCTCATAAAATGTCATCAACCATGTTCAAGAACTGTTTTTTTGTAAAGTTCTTATGAATAGACGCGTTACTCGGACACGCAGCAATACACGCACCACAACCAGTACACAACGCCTCGTTCACCTCAGCAATCTTGGCTTTCTCATTTAGGACACGTGCTTCGTACGGACATACATCGACACAGATACCGCAACCTGTACATGCCTCTTCATCAACCGCAGCTATTAGCGGATCTATTTCTAATTCTTTTTTAGAAAGAATAGTTGCCACACGTGAAGCAGCACCACTTGCCTGTGATACTGTATCCTGGATATCTTTTGGTCCTTGACAGCATCCCGCAATAAAAATACCATTCACAAACGTATCCATCGGCCGCAACTTCGGATGAGCCTCCAAAAAGAACCCGTCGCCGCTCTGTGTCAAATGAAGTAACCTTGCAAAATCAGCTGCATCAGAACGTGGCACCAATGCAGGAACTAGTACTACCATATCTGTTTTAATTTCAAAGAGTTTATTTGTTGTTGTATCAAAAATATCAATTTTCTGATGATCTCCCATATTTTGTACTTCAGAGGGTATTCCACGGAACATGTTTGTTTTTAACCCGCGCACCTTGCGATAAAACTCCTCATATCCTTTGCCGTAGGATCGAATATCGGTATAGCATAAGTTGATTTCGACATCGTCACCTAGTTTTTCGCGCAAAAGATACACATGTTTCAACGCACTCATACATCCAATACGACAGCACCAGGTACACTGGGTTTCATCACGGGAGCCAACACAAAGAATAAAAGTTACACTCTTGGGTTTCTGCTGATCGGATGGACGTAAGATTTCACCTTTTGTCGGTCCAGATGAACTAATGAGTCGTTCTAGTTCAAGGGTGGTAATTACATCAGGTGAAACTGCATATCCATACTCGTACAGATCTTCAGGATTCAAGAGGTCATAACCAGTTGTTACCACAATCGCGCCGACTTTTAAATCAACTAGTTCTTCTTTTTGATCAAAATCAATCGCCTTCTGCACACATGCTTCCCTGCAGGCAGGCTTGTCACCACATTTACCACGTGTTAGAAAGAGACAATGCTCTGCATCAATCGTATATTTCAAAGGCACTGCCTGCGGGAATGGCATATACGCTGCACCACGTTTACCCATGCCCATGTCAAACTCACTAGAAATCCTTCCCTTAAGCCGGCAGGCTGCAGCACAATCACCACAACCAGTACATTTATCCACATCAACATACCGTGGTTTCTTTCGTACCTTAACAGTATAATTTCCAATACTGCCCTCAACACCTGTAACCTCAACATATGTTAAGAGATCAATATTTGGATGATTCCCAACTTCCATCATCTTCGGAGTCAAAATACACGACGAACAATCAAGCGTAGGAAACGTTTTATCAAGCTGCGACATCCGCCCACCGATACTAGGCTCACGCTCAACAAGATACACTTTAAAACCATCATTCGCTAGATCAAGCGATGCCTGGATACCTGCGATGCCACCACCAATTACCAATGCATCGGGGTTCACCTCAAGCGTCGACGTTTCCAGCGGCTCAAGCAATTTCGCCTTAGCCACCGCACTTCTTACAAGAAACTTTGCTTTCTCCGTCGACTTACCACGATCGCCATGTACCCAAGAACACTGCTCACGTATATTAGCAATCTCTAAACGATATGGGTTCACCCCACCATCGTTGACAACCTCACGGAATGTATGCTCATGCATCCGCGGGGAACAACATGCAACTACAACACCATCAAGCTGATGTTCTTTAATCGAGTCCTTAATAAGAGTAGCGCCAACATCGGAACACATATACTTGTACTGCTTACTTACTACTACATCATCAAGCTTACTAGCATACTTTGTTAACGCTTCAACATCAACATTCTGGGCAATATTGATACCGCAATGGCAGACAAACACACCAATCCGACGCATACACTATACTCCACTAACACTATCCAAACTCTAGTTTATCCACTGGACTCAAATTCAACTCCAAACCAAGTTTTTCCTTCTTAACACCAAGCGCTAAACCAAGTAACTGTGTCAAATAAAACACCGGGACATCCAGCTTCGCTGCAACCGTTTCACCAGCTTTACTCTGCCGCGAGTCAAACATTTTATGACACCATGGACATACATCAACAAAACCGTCAAACCCGTGCTCCTGAACTGCTTTCAGTTTCTGCCCTGTCTTCGTCAAAGCTGATTCAGGGAGATTGATCTGCAGGATACCACCACAACAATCCAGTTTCTCCGGGTAATCAACAGTTTCAGCTTCCAATGCCTCAAGAATCGCTTCCATCTTCATAGGATGCTCAGAATCCACTGGACGCCCGATTTCAGTCGGACGGATTAAATGACAGCCATAATGTGTGGCAAGCTTTATCCCTTTCATTGGTTTCTTAACTCGTTGTTTAATTGTCTCAACACCAACAAGGTCATGTAACAAATCAACCGTATGAACAATTTCACCCGTGCCCTTATAGGTCAACTCTTCAGAGGCAAGCATTCCATTAATTCTTTTTTTCATCTCTGGATTATTACCTAGTATGTGTCTGCATTCACTCAATGCAAGATGACACATTGCACAGGGAATAAATAAATCAAGCTTGTGTTTCTCAGCAAGAGCAAGGTTACGCGCTGAGAGATACAATGTAAGTAACCGATTCACACTTTTCATTGGTTCACCGCAACAAGAAAAACCGTCGATATCCACCAGTTCAATATCTAACAACGGCAAACTCTCCCGTATAGAGAGTTCATATGCATACTGTTCTGTTGGCATCAGACAACCTGGGTACAATGCATATTTCTTTTTCATAATCGACCTCTATACTTTTTCAACTGCTATTTTCGTTAATCCTACCTGAAACTTTGCGGGATCACATGGTTTTGAAAGAGAAGGAAGACCTAGTTCATCTCGTTTCATTGTTTTATTATCTCGAGTGGTAACCTCTTGCACATCTTGGATTAGGCCAATAGAAAGAATCGATTGTAACATTGCTGTATATTTCCCAGGAATCTGCTTACCGCTGACAACAGCCATGTTTTTCAAGGCAAATAAAATCTCAACAGGAGCTACGCGTTGCGGACACCGCTCACGGCATTTAAAACAGCTCATACAAGTCCAGATGATATCAGAGTTTACCATCTCGTCGATCAATCCACGTTTCAAAAGAGCAACCATTTTATGAGGCTCAAGTTCAAGCAGTTTATGAGCCTCACAACCAGCGGTACATTTTGCACATTGAAAACAGTAATCTGAGATTTCATCTTGCAGTTTTGATAACTGCCCATTGATTTCTTTTCTCAGCTCAGTTTGAGACTTCCCCATAGAAGTCAAATCTACTATGCTCATTAATATACCACTCATGAATTAACAATTGTTAACTATATATAGTTTTGGAATCTACAGATAATTTTGCAATCCTTTTATCTAATTTACTTATTTAAAATCTACTGAGACTTAAGGCCCCTAACACAAAATCCTCATTTCTATTATTAAATTATCACAATATTGAAATAACATTTGTCTTTATCCTCAGTCCGTGACAAGAAAACACACAACAGATAAGTCTGAGACTGAGGAAGTCAAAAACCCAACGTGGATACCCTAAAAAAGCCATTATCAAACTCACCATACCAATGATTGTTACAATGTCGGTTCATACAATATATATAGACTAAGTAAATTTGTGAAAACAGCAATTAATACTCTTGAAAAGAATAATGTAAACTACACATGATAAAAAGCATGTGCGTCTAGATGTACAGCGCGCGAAATTCAGTCATATCACACCCAGTCTGCAACAGTCAATGATTTGGCAGTGTGTTTTGTCCTATCTTTTCTTGTTGTTCCTGTTTATACATATGATAGTTATAACTATTTTAATGCTGTTGATTAATATATCTTTATGTCAAAATCTACATAAATTATAAGTGCTTATATCATACAGAATGTGTAATTAAGGAAGCTTTAAAACAAAGAAGATTGAATAATTATTTTTTAAAATGATTCTTTAATTTTATTTATAGCGATGTCAATGTTTTCAAGAGTTGTTGCATAAGAAAACCTTAGGTATCCTTCACCATAAGGACCAAAAGCAGTTCCTGGTAAAGCGGCTACACCTGCTTTGTAGAGTAGATGATCAGCGCATTCTTGGGAATTCATCCCTGTTTCTTTGATATTTGGAAAAGCATAAAATGCTCCTTTTGGAAAGAGGCATTTAAAACCAGGAATAGTGTTCAGACCTTTTACTATTGTATCTCTTTTTTCTTTGAATCTTGTCATCATCTCAGAAATAAAACTTTGATTACCTGTTAATGCTTCTACACCAGCCCATTGTGTAAAAGCAGCGGTACATGACACAGCACTTACTAGAAAATCCTGAAGCCGCTCAGCCATCTTTTTTGGAGCTATCATATATCCCAATCGCCAGCCAGTCATAGCATAATACTTAGAGAATCCATCCAAAAGCACAGATCTTTTTTTTGCTTCATCTCTACTAGTTGGAGTATAATGATTTGTATCATATGTCATCTTTGAATAAATCTCATCTGATACAATATAAATATCATGTTCTTCAGCAAGCATGGCTATATCCTCCAACTCAGATTTTGTCATAACTGATCCAGTTGGATTCTGAGGAGAGTTTATGATGATAAGCTTTGTTTTCCCAGTGATTTTATCTTTTATATCATCAGGGTTCATACGGAACTCGTTTTCTTCCAGGAGAGGGATAGGAATACTTTTTCCACCAATAAAAGAAGTTACTGATCCATATGTTGGATACCCTGGATCCTGATAAATAACCTCATCACCTTGATTAATTATTGCTAGCATAGAAAAAAATATACCTGGTTTAAGACCTGGGGTGATAACAACCTGTTCTAGGTCAGGTCTATACCCACGGGTTTTCTCTATTTCATCCTGCACTGATTTTCTAAGCTCCAATAATCCAATTGATGGCACATAATGTGTTTTTTTATCCTGTATTGCCTTTATCCCTGCTTTAGCAATGTTATCCGGTGTTTCCATATCAGGCTCACCGATTTCAAAATGAAGAATGCTTTTTCCCTTTCGTTCTAATTCCTGAGCTTTTGCTAGTACTTCAAATGCTGCTTCTCCATATATTCGATCTGCTCCTTTACTTAACTGTATCATATTTTTATCACCAAATATTATTCAACTTGTTGATTTTATGTAATTTGTCAAACCAAGTTCTTTAAGTTTTTTAACAGTTGGAATACCCTTTGAATTCCATCCACGGATAGAATAGTACTCCTCAAGGCTCTGTTGAAACTCTTTCCTTGATAAAACAACGTCTTTTGCAGGACCAACTGTAAATGGATCATCAAAGAATCTGGATGGTAGCTTATCATCAGCTGTATTCAACCCCTCCCGGAGATTAAATAAGCGTATAAGATTCCATATTCGCTCACCAGCCAAGAGATAACTATCAACTGTGTGATCAAATCCTGTTGCAAGATTTAACATATCAACACAATCCTGTTCAGATATTGGTGCGAAATCACAAAGCACAAGTGAAAAAAACGCTGCTCGTTCATCCTGTGCATCTTTTACAATCTTTGCTTTATTTTTAAATGAAAAACGCTCTAGTTCAGGATCATAAAGCTCAGCTTTAACAGTCCATGCTCTCTGATGACATCCACCTCTATCAGACGTTGCATAAGCAAGTCCCATACCAAATGTTCCCCTTGGATCATACCCTGGTATTTCCATTCCTTTTACATGTACTGAAAACTTCTCAGCATTGTTTTTGAGTTTTTCAGCTGCGATTTTTACTCCCTCTGCAAGTATCTCACCAGCTTTTCCTCTTCGATAAGCAATATCATCTATAAGCTTTGAGAGTTCCTCTGTTAATCCCCAGCCGATATTATTAAAATTTAAGTCATCAATTGTAAGTATTCCTTTTTCATAGGCTTCTATTGCAAATCCAAGCACTCCTCCTAATGAGATTGTATCCATACCAAGTTCATTGCATCTACTATTTAGATATGCTACATCCTCAATCGAGCTTATACCTAAATTTGAGCCCATAAGTGCAAGTGTCTCATATTCAGGTCCTATCAGTGAAACACCACGATATGGCCCTGATTTAATTGATGATTTATTCCAACAGGCAATCACACAATTATAACAAGCTCCTGAGCCATCTACAATTTTTTTCTGCATTGTCTCAGCATTTATTTTTTCACCATGTTCGAAAAAACCCTCTTGATAATTCCTCGTCGGAATGAAACCTTCATCGTTAATGATTTTCACCCAATAAGAAGTCCCATATTTTCGTCTAACAGGTACAAAATCATTTTCTTGAATTCTCTTTAAAACATCACTTGCTTGTTTTTGGAATTCATCAGTTTTATGCAAAGGAATCTTACCACTACCAGATACAGCAACTGCTTTGAGGTTTTTTGAACCCATCACAGCACCTGATCCACCACGACCTGCATGTCGATGTCCATCGATTGTGATAGCTGAAAACTTAACAAGGTTAATACCAGCAGGTCCTATGACAGCTGTTTTCACTGGTCCTTCATTTCTCTGAAGCCGGTTATGCATTTCAAAGCATTCCTCATCCCATATCATTGATGCATCTTTAAATTCAACAATATCATCTTTTATCACAATATAAATAGGAGATTTTGATCGACCATGTATGATTATAAAATCCCAACCTGCTTTTTTCATCTCAGCAGCAAAAATACCACCAAAATGGGAATCTAAAAAAAGACCGGTCTGTGGAGATTTTGTAACCACGGTTCCACGGCCAGAAGTCTGAGCCCGGGTACCTGTAAGAGGCCCGGTTGTAAACATCAAAATGTTTTCTGGTGAAAGTGGATCAGTTCCTTTTGGTAGTCTATCAAAAAGAATTTTAGCTCCAAGTCCTTTAGCTCCAATAAAACTTTTTGCAGCAGTTATATCTGTGTTTTCTACAGCGGTAGTACACTTGTTAAGATCAATTATAAGCATTTTCCCAGTGTATCCACCACTCATAGCTTTTCACCATTTACCTCATTATTATTTTGATTTCCGGTTTATCTCTAAAAGATCAATTAGCAATGAAAAACCTGTTTCACGGCGACCTGCACCAGGTCCAATAATTGTAACAGGCCCTAGTTCATCAGTAAAGTATGTCAATGCATTAACAGCCTCGCAAACACCTGCTAATGGATCACTAAAAGATAGTTTTTCTGGTGAGACCTTTGCTTTTACGGAGCCATCGGTTTGCACCTCTGCAGATCCTATTAGCTTCCAGCGTTTTCCCTCTGCTTTTGCTTTTTTGATATCATCTATTGAAATTCCGGTTATTCCTTCTCTTTTTACATCCTCCAAGCTTAGTTTCTTTCCAAGTACTATATTTGATAAAATTACTACTTTACCAAGGGCATCCCAGCCTTCTACATCACCCGTTGGATCAGCTTCTGCGTAACCAAGTTCCTGTGCTTTTTTCAATGCAGAATCATAAGACATACCCTCTTCCATCCTAGTGAGAATATAGTTTGTAGTACCATTTAGAATTCCTTTAAAACCACTAATTATGTTTCCAGCAAGGGTATATTTAGCTAGATTCAACACTGGAGTACCAGCTAAAACAACTCCTTCAAACCCATAATTTACATTATTAGAATCCGCTATATCTAAAAGATTAAGAGCTTTCTTTATCACAGGGCCCTTATTTGTAGATACAACATTTTTACCAGTAGATAATGCTGTTTTAATATGAGTAAGAGCTGGCTCACCTGTTTTTACATCAGTAAAAGTAACCTCCACAATTGTATTAGCATTGGTTTCTTTGATAGTAGCTAAACTATCCATACCCTTAATACCAGTGGGGTATTCATCTAATTTCTTACCGTTTTTAACAAGGTTTAATATCTTTGCTACATCCAAACCGTTTTTGTCATAAACTGATCCTTTCATAATGTCTGAGATCGCAACTACAGTGTAATTAAAACCATATTTTTTTTCTAGCATATCTTTTTTTTCAAGTAATATCTCACACAATCCCTGACCAACAGTTCCAAATCCAATAAAAGCAATTTTGAATAGTATAATTATCCCCTCCTATGATGTAAGTTAGGCGCAGCTATAAACGATAAACCATTCTCAGTTAAAGCACGGGCAGTGTTGTTAATAGCATCATGTTTATCTAAATAGTTTCTTGTAAGAGCAGGCATAAGATCTGCTTTGTTTATATCATCTTTTGGAAGAAAATACTCAAGGATGTCTGATGGATGCTCTCGTTTCTTCTCTATTTCAATTTCTCCACCTTCATGTTTAGCACTGATATTTTTAACTTTTGAGGAGATTTTAATAAGCTCTTCTCTTCTATCATAAGGTTGTATAACTATACTTTTCCATGTTTCAAGAATATGATGCTCAAAACGGACATAATCATCTAAGCCAAGGGATTTTCTAATTTCACCACTGAATTCGATAGTAGTGTTATTTACTGAGTTAGAAAAATTAAATCCTATCAATGAAGTTGAGCCATCCGCCCTTGAAAACAATCTTGCTGCCATGAGTGTCCAGAAGGTTGAATAAGGGTTATCATTTCCCATATAAACTGAGATTTTAAACTCGATATCTATTCCAAGTTTATGCATTAGATAACTTAGGAGAATTGTCCCAGGATTCATATTAAGAACTTGTTTTACACCATAATTTGTATAGTAATAAAGAAATTCATCAACCCATTTGATGGGATGATCATTTGGTTGACCTACACCACCAAAATAACCAGTTATTGTCTCAGGACCGCCTAGATGAACATTAGAACCATCTGTCCCTTTTGTATCAAGTGTTTCACACCAAGTTGCTCCAATTATTTGCATAGCAGCTGTCATCGCTAGAAGATCATTATCTTCTTCTTGTTCTTTCATGCAACGTACTCTGATAAAGCGACCTGGTACAAGCTCCTTTTTTTCTAATGCTTGGCGGACTTGTTCCATAAAAAATGAGAAGTATTGACAAGCACTTATCTCTAAAGTTACCGCGAAATCCTCATTAAACGTCATATTATTTGCTTTATCACCTAAGACTTTTTTCCGGTATTCCTCAATAGTTATGAAGGCTCCTTTATCTCTTTGTTCAATCAGCCATTCAATATCTTTCAGATGTGGAGAGTTTTTATCTTTTAATCTTGCCATTAGATTTTCTATTTTAGCTGATTCCTTAGCCTTTCTGTTTATCTCTTCTGGTCCACCATATTTTTCAACCAATGATAAAAGATTATTTATTAGTTTATTATCTGAATTCAATAAAAAAGCATTTATCTCATCTAATCTTTTATGTTCTATTGCTAGTTTTTTTCTAATATCTTCAGACATATAGTAATTCCTCCCTCGAATTGTGATTTTTTTTATAAGTCAAAATAAAACAAGGATATAAATAATGTTTGGAATAGTAAAAAAAATCAATTAATAATATGTTCAAATAAGTAATTGTTTAAAAAGCTGAATGATTACATTATATATCACAAAGATGAAATTTACAGCTAATATTTGGTGAGGAACCCGATGAAAAAAAACAAAAAATTTGAGAACCCTTTAGAGCGGAATCAGCTTGCTTTATCCTGGGCAATAAGGATATTCTTAATAATATCTGTAAGTATCGAAATTTATTATGAGCGATGGGGTATTTTCCTAATCAATTTTCTAGTATTACTCGTTACATTTCTCCCAGAGCTAATAAAAAAAATTCTATCCATTTCATTTCCCGCTAAATTCAAAATAATATTTCTTATAGGCTTATTGTTTTCAGTTTTCCTTGAAAAATTATTAGGAGGTTTAATATTACAATTCTTCCTAGGAATGTTTCTTGGTTTTATTGGTTTTGTTCTAATGTTTATACTTTACTCAGATAGTAAAGTAAGAACAAGTTATTCTCTAGTCGCATTGTTTTCTTTTTGTTTTTCAGTATCCCTAGGCGCTGTTTGGGAGGTTTTCAGATACTTCCTAACAATTCTTTTTGATTTAAGAATAGGTAATTTCAATATCAACTCAACCAGCTGGGGTTTATTTTTTACAATAATAGGAGCGTTTATTGCATCTACCGCAGGTTATCTATTCATTAAACATGAAAAAAGAGATTTACCCAATCGATTAATCGCAGCATTCAAAAGGAAAAACCCGAAGCTTTTTACGGGATATGAAAACACTCCAGAGCATATTCTTGATTTGATAAAAAATGGAGAAAGTGAAACCTTAGAATTTAAATCAACCTTGAGGATTAATCTACATACGAAACAACCTGATAAAAAAGTAGAGCATGCAGTAATAAAAACAATTGTTGCATTTCTCAATTCCGATGGTGGAACACTTCTTGTTGGTGTTTCAGATAAAGGTGGTATTTTAGGAATTGAAAAAGATGGATTTCAAAATAGAGATATGTTTTATCGACATTTCACTAATTTAATTAAAAACAATATTGGCAATGAATATTTACCATATATTAAATCAAAGTTGATTCTAATAAACAATGTAAATATTTTAAAAATTGATTGTGTTAAATGTAAAAAAGAAGTATTTTTTAAAAATGAGGATGTCGAAGAGTTTTATGTTAGAGCTGGACCTTCAAGTATCAAACTTAAAGGAAGTAAGCTAATATCTTATGTAAATCAGAGATATAAAAAAGACTAAAAAATTTATATTGTTTTTTCATCAAAAATCCTTTTATCTAATATTTTATTCTAAAGTTGTGTGAAAAAAGATTTAACAGATGAGATTAAAGAGTTGAACAAGCGGATCAATGAACTTGAAAAAATGCTATCGGTTTTAATTAAACCATTGAATAATGTGAGTAAAACAACGCAGAAGTACCTTAGAATAACTGGCCTATTACTTGATCATGGTGGTCTTACACCTGATCTTATACTTCCAGAGGTTAAAGATCCTATTTCAAGAGAGATCGTACGTGTATTACTTGATAGAAATAAGCAGAATGTTTCACAGATAACTGAACTAGTGAGAAATAAACGTGGAACTGCTTCTAGAAGAATTATTAGAGAGAAAATAAATGAGCTTATTGAAAAAGATATTATTCAAAAACATCAAAAAGGATCACGATATGTTTATAGTCTAACTGATAATGTGATTAAAAAGTGGTCACAAATGCTCGGTTTTGATATATGAAATGATCACATATACATAAGTTAAGAATTAAATTTGGAGGAATATGAAAAATGAATAACCATGAAAGAATGCCTGATCCTGAGAAAATCAGGGAGATACTAGATGTTATATCTGAAAAAGTCCCAGGGCTATTAAAAGAGCTAAGTGAACTATTGTACAGTCCGAAAAGTGCAAAACAATATGCTGAAGCAGCAGCAACATTTTATAAAGAACTAAAAAACGCTGGTATGACTGATGAACAAGCATTTGAGCTTACAAGTCAGTATCTATCAACTTTAAACCTTGGTAAAATGATGGGTAAATTTGGATATCACGGAAATCACTGAACAATAAAATTATTTGTGAGAAATGAAAATGAACAAAGGTGCAGAAGAAAATAGTGATAATGTCAACCCTATCAGATTATTTGGCATTATCTTTCCATCTTTTCCATCATTGATGCTGAGGTTTGGAAAAGTTTTATTAGGCTTTAAAAGAAAAGCCAATAAAGGGGGTCGTATCTTTAAAAAAGAGCTTATCAATCAAGGAATTAATAAAAACACTGCTGCAGAGCTTACAGATATATATGTTGAGAATAGCAATCTTCTAAAATATTTACAGTATTTTCGTTAACATATAGTTGTAGATAAAAAAATTTAACATTTTTTACAAGTTTTTTCTTTGGTGTTACACCTGACTTCATAAGAAGAGATATTTGAAACGGTAAAATATTATTGAAAATTACCTGCAGATACTTTCTTCAGAAGGATCTTTTTTTATGGAAGTATTACCAAATCAGGCATCAGGATCACACATGGAGCTATAACATGTATTTAAAAGCCGCTGGGGGGAATTGAACCCCCGACCTATTCCTTACCAAGGAATCGCTATGCCTCTAAGCCACAGCGGCATTTTTTCAATTCACCGAATATAAAGAGGTTTATTATATCTTTTTGCAAAACTGAGTTGAACAGGAACATTTTTTAGTAGTTACTTATTTTTGGGTTTGGTGACGTCTTATTAAACCCTTAGATTTACCTGATATCCAATCAGGTCCTTCACTATCAAATTTCAAATTAACACGAGTAGGTGTTACTGGTGTTAAAAAACTTGTACATATTAAAAGACCAAGTAGGAAAACTGCTATTCCACTAGTTGTTACAATGGATCTTTTTGTTGATTTACCTGCAGCTCAGAAAGGAAGTCATATGTCAAGAAATTTAGAATTAGTATCTGAAATCATTGACATCAACCTAAAAAAGCCATTTCCGGATCTTGAAACTTTTTGTGCTAAAACAGCAAAAGAACTCCTTAGAAAACATGATTATGCAACATTTTCTGAAGTTAAAGCAGAAGCTGATTATTTTCTAGATCGTTCTTACCCTTCTGGTAAAAAAGGATTAGAACCATATAAACTTGTAGCTGAAGCACGAGCAAAAGATAATGGAGAAATCACAAAGCTTATTGGAGTTAAGGCAATTGGAATGACTGCATGTCCTTGTGCAATGGAAACAGTAAGAAAAATTGGTAATTATACTGAAAAAATAATTCCACCAACACATAATCAGAGAAATATTACAACATTAATAATAGAAGTACCTGGTGATGATAGATCAGTTGATGCTAATGATTTAATTGAGATTGTTGAACGATCATTTAGTAGTCCAACATTTAGCATTCTAAAAAGAAAAGAAGAAGCTCAATTAGTACTTAATGCTCATAAAAATACTAAGTTTGTAGAGGATGTTGTTAGAGATATCTTAAGTGCTATTTTGAAAAAATATAGTAAGTTACCTGATGATGTTATCGTTGTTGTTAGAAGTGAAAGTGAAGAGTCAATTCATAAACATAATGCTTTTGCTGAGCGTGTTACATCTCTTGGTGAACTTAGAAAATAAAATAATATTCTATAAATTAGCTGAATTTATTGATAAATAATGCATAAATTTATTAAGTATTAATTATATATAATTTATCAATAATTGGGGTAAAAATTATGAAAAAATTCGTAATAGTAATTGGAGTCTGTATGTTATTGGTCAGTATGTCAGTAACAATACATGCATTTCCTCAGAGAATAGTAAACCAAAAACCTGAGAGCTCATCACTTTATAGATCGTCTTCTGAAAGTGATATACCCGATTGGGCAAACGGTAATTTTAGTGGTGTATGGGGAATTAATATCCTTGGAATTCCACTAGAAGCAGCTGGTTGGGTTAATGGATATTATTCAAGTATGACTATTGGACGTTTTGAAGGAGAATTCGCAGATAATAACCAAACAAATGCCACTGGATTTATAAGTGGATTAATGTTAGGTCCATTTATAATCGGGAAGATAAACAGTACAAATCTGGATAATGAAATATTATTTGTAGCTCTGGCAATGCATAATGAAACAGCTTTTTACTGGAGATTAATGGGAATTATTGGACCAACATTTTATATTTGGTGTGAATACACAAAATTCGAATGATTATTCACATCCTTTTTTCTTTTTTAAAAAAAAGGTTTTATAAAGCAATATATGATGTAATATACTCTATACTTACTGATAAGATACAATGAAAGATGACTTGTTTAAAGAAGAAGATAAGTTTTTTTGTTCAATATGCGGTAATAAAATAATTCAAAAATGTGAAATTGATGAGGAGATTTGTAAAGATTGTTTAGTATCAATTACACTTGATAAATAGAATAAATGATAAGATAATTTACCAAATGAGAAATAAATTTAACTTTTTCATTCTACTTTTTTTGTAAAAAAGCTTTAAAATACTTTTCGGATTACCTCCCATTATGTCAAAATATCATATTGCATGGCTACCCGGTGATGGTGTAGGCAACGATGTTATGGAAGCTGCAAAAATTGTTCTTGATACAATTAACATTGATGCTGAGTATATTCCTGGTGATGTTGGTTGGGAGTTTTGGAAAAAAGAAGGTAATCCTTTACCGGATCGAACTCTTGACCTACTTAGAGAAACAGATTGTTGTTTATTTGGAGCGATAACATCAAAACCTAAAGATGAAGCGCAAAAAGAGTTATCACCTGAAATAAAAAATAAAGGTTTTGTGTATTCAAGTCCAATTGTTCGATTAAGACAGGAGCTTAATCTTCATACTAATCTACGACCCTGTAAGGCTTTTGCTGGTAATCCGTTAAACTATCGTGATGATATAGATCTTGTTGTTTTCCGGGAGAACACTGAGGGTTTGTATGCTGGTGTTGAATTCAGACCGCCATCAAATGTAGTATTTAATGCGTTGATGACTCATAATAAAATGAAGAAATTTAAAGACACATCTTTGGATGATATGGCAATTTCATGTCGTATATTTACAAAGAAAGCATGTCAAAACATTATACGTCAGGCGTTTACTTATGCTAAGGAATACAACCGAAAGAGTGTCACACTTGTTGAGAAACCAAATGTAATCCGTGAGACTAGTGGAATGATGGTTCAGGAGGCTCGAAAGATAGCTAAGGAATATCCAAATATTGAATTCTGGGAGACTAATGTAGATGCTATGTGTATGTGGCTTGTGAAAAACCCGCAGGATTATGATGTTCTTGTTGCATCTAATATGTTTGGTGATATCATCTCAGATCTTTCAGCTCAAATAGTCGGTGGTCTTGGATTTGCTGCAAGTGGAAATATCGGGGATAACTATGCATTGTTTGAGCCGACTCATGGTAGCGCTCCTAAATATGCTGGGCAGTATAAGGTTAATCCAACAGCTATTCTTCTATCAGTTAAACTTATGTTGGATTGGCTTGAGGAGAAAAAACATGCAACAAAACTTAATCAAGCAATAGCAAGTGTAATAAAAGAAGGGAAAATTAAAACATATGATCTAGGCGGAAGTAATACAACACTTGAAGTAGCAGAAGAGGTTGCAAAAAAATTTGATCAATTATAAATATTTTTTAGTAGGAAACATCTATTAATTCAGAGCAGATACCCGTTGACAAATATGGGGTGTAACCTTGGCAGATAAAAAAGTTATAATAATTGGAGCAGCTGGCAGAGACTTCCATAATTTCAATGTTTATTTTAGAGATAACGATAAATATGAAGTTGTTGCGTTTACAGCAACACAAATACCAGATATTTATGGTAGGAAATATCCCCCTGAGTTATCAGGACCTCTTTATCCCGATGGAATTCCAATATATTCTGAAGAAGATATATCTGATCTCATTAAGAAACATAACATTGACATGGTTGTTTTTGCATATAGTGATCTACCTTATTCTTATGTTATGGGTCGCTCAGCAATAGTAAATGCTGCTGGTGCTGATTTTGTATTAATGGGACCTGATAGTACTATGTTGAAATCAACAAAACCAGTTATTGCTGTTTGTGCAGTAAGGACCGGTTGTGGAAAATCACAGGTTTCACGTAAACTATTTGAAATCTTACGTAAAAAAGGATTTAGAGTTGCCTCTATAAGACATCCAATGCCTTATGATAAAGATCTAGTGATGCAGACTCTTCAACGATTTGCCTCATATGATGATCTTGACAGGTATAATTGTACTATTGAGGAACGTGAGGAATACGAACCTTATATTGACATGGGCGGTGTGATTTTTTCAGGTGTTGACTATGAAAAAATTTTACGTAGTGCAGAAAAAGATGCTGATGTTATTATTTGGGATGGTGGAAATAACGATTTCTCTTTTATTAAACCTGATCTTTTAATAACTATTGCTGATCCACATCGTGCAGGTCATGAAGTACTATATTACCCAGGCGAGGTTAATTTCAGATCCGCTGATGTAATTATTATAAATAAGGTTAACACAGCTGAAAGATCGGATATTGACATAATTTATAAAAACATAAAAGAACTAAATCCAAACGCAAGAGTAATTGAGGGGAAATCCGCAATTATTGCTGAAAATGAGGAAATGATAACTGGTAAACGAGTTCTTGTAATTGAAGATGGTCCAACTGTTACTCATGGTGGGATGAAATATGGTGCAGGTACTGTTGCTGCTAAAAGACATAACGCAAAGGAAATTGTTGATCCTCGAACTTACGCAGTTGGCTCAATTGTTGATACCTTTAAGAAATTTACTCATCTGACAAATATTCTACCAGCGATGGGATATGGGAAAAAACAAATAAAAGAATTAGAGCAAACAATAAACAACACTGATTGTGATGTAGTTGTAAGTGGTACACCAATTGATATTAGCCGTGTATTAAAACCTGATAAACCAGTTGTTCGAATAAGGTATAGTGTAGCAGAAGAAACTGCTGAAGAATTAAAGCAGATAGTTGATGATTTTATAAAGTAATTACTTCAGTTTGCCACCTTCAAGAGCAAATTGTGCAAGTAATGATTCAAGCTGAATATGTTCATTGCTACCCTCAACAAGCCTAAACTCTATCTCACCTGTTTTTTCAATGAGCAAAACCTTACTTGCATCAGGAATTGTAAGATCAAAAATTGTCTGATGTATTTGTTTAATAATGTCCTCTCCACTCAGCCCATGTTTTATTAAAAGATCATATAGTTGATTTCGAGCAGCCATATAATTACCACTTAAAGCTGTGTTTACTAAAGCTTTTACATCCTCTGGTTTTGCAGTAGCACTTGTCTCATATAAAACCTCAGCTGTAATTTTTTTACTAACCGATGCACCTACTTGTAAAATATTTATTGCCTTTCGTAAATCCCCACGTGAAATAAATATTAATGTCTTCATACCATCTGATGTAATCTCAAGTTTTTCATTTTTAGCGATCTTTTCAATATGCTTTTTTACATCGTCTTCTTTTATTGGTCTGAATCTAAAAACAGTACAACGGGATTGAATAGGCTCAATTATTTTTGAGGAGTAGTTTACAGATAAGATGAACCTACAGATATGGGTATATTTTTCTATTGTTCTTCTTAGAGCTGCTTGAGCATCCGTAGTTAATGCATCAGCTTCATCTAAAAAAATTATTTTAAATTGTGCTTTTCCTATTGGCGAAGTCCGTGCAAAATCTTTAATCTTTCCTCGTATAATTCCAATTCCTCGTTCATCGCTTGCATTTAACTCATTAAAATTTTGTTTCCATGTATCTCCAAATACTTCTCTTGCTAGCGCAAGAGCTGAAGTTGTTTTCCCAGTGCCAGCTGGTCCTGCGAAT
>JAUWIE010000114.1 GCA_030605515.1 Thermoplasmatota archaeon | reverse complement strand
ACTGCTATTTCTAAGGGCGTTTGACAGTCGTATTTCATCTAATGTGCCATCAAAATAATTTGTCGACACGTCAAATCCCCAAAGATATAATGCGCCAAAAATCATATCATCTGGATCTGCACTGGTAACCCCTAAACCATCAAATGTATCTATTCTGTTTTTTTCTTCCACCCCATTAATATATAACCTTGTTTTACCTCCGCTTTTATCCCTAACCGCAGCTACATGATACCATGTATCATTTGCTAAACTTGTATCTGAATATAACAACAATTCACTAATTGAAGTATTTTCATATATGACAAACTTAATTGTTCCATTACTACATAGGTCCACCCAATACCCATCATAATCTCCAACCATAACCATAGTCTCATGATCTATGATTGTACTAAGTGTTGAATTATCATCTGGGTTTATCCAGAATTCAATACAAAAACTATTATTATCATCATCTAGACTATCAGCATTATTAACTTTTACATAATCATTATCACCAGCGAAATCATCACCACCATCAACCATAGCAACTATACCCTGACTAACACCACCAGACTCATTACCATCATTATTAAAACTCGTGGAATCCTCATGAGGATCAACTGTTTCATTAAAATGATGAACCAAAGTAAAATTACTATCCCAAACACCATTCTTATTCTGCTGACTACCACACCCACCATTACCATAATACATCCAAAAACTAGTATTAGAACTAGAATTCACACTAGGAACCTTCACCCAAGCAACCAAACCACCAGAACCACTCACATACTTCTCAATCTCATGACTAAGCTTAGATTTATTATCTAGACCTGTAAATAAAATATCATCTCCATCGTTCTGAGCATGACTAGCAAGATCACCATCCGTACAATTAACCAAAACAGGGAAATCAACAAGATCAGCATCAACCAACGAAGAATTAATCGAAATAAGCTTACGATAACCCCAACTACTATCATACCAACTACCACTACTACCAACATCAGGACTAGTCTCAATACTCCAATTAAAACTATCACCATCAGGATCCTCAATTGTAACATTTATCAAATTTGTTGTAAGTGACACACCAGATGACTCATTTGACGGAGATTCACCAGAAAGAGTTGGAGCTTTATTTGTAGTAAAATGATAAGTAGCATTTGTCCAGTTATTTCCATCTGTTAGATTAACACTCCAATAATAGGTAGTACTAAAACTACTAAAGTTACTATTTGTCTGAGTAATATTAGTACCACTACTGATACTTGAGTTTGTTGCAAAAGTATACCATGTTCCACTATTATTCCAACGCCAAGTAGCAGTCATCGTGTCACTATCTGTATCTGAGCATACAACATATAAAGCAGGGGTTGGTGCTATACCTGTACTGCCATTCCCTGGTGCTTCACCTGATTGAGTTGGAGCGTAATTTGTTGTAAAGGAATAAGTTTCATTGCACCATCCGCCATTTCCATCTGAGAGGTTAAGACTCCAGTAATAAGTTGTACCAGTACTACTAAAGTTACTATTTGTCTGAGTAATATTAGTACCACTGCTGATACTTGAGTTTGTTGCAAATGTATACCATGTTCCACTATTATTCCAACGCCAAGTTGCATTCATTGTATCACTTGCATCAGAGTCAGTACAGACGACATAAAGAGCAGGGGTTGGGATTATTCCTGTGGTTTCATTTCCTGGTGCTTCACCTGATTGAGTTGGAGCGCTATTTGAAGGTCCTGCACCACTATAGGTTACGATAATCTCAACTTTGGCGCATTCAAGCGTGCATCTTAAAAGTGCAGGACCCTGAATCTCCACATCAAGAGCATCAACATCAGCACTCCAATCCCAAGGATCAGGAGCACCATCAAAATTAGTAATATCAACAGCAGCTATCCACGCAGGAGTATCCTGAGCGGTAGAAAAAACAGCCGTATCACCACTCTTACCCACCCCACGCCAAATAGGGATAAGATCAATTGAATTACTAATACCGTTCCCCGTATGATAACCATAAACTCTTAATTCAACCTTAGTAATTGTACCAAGATCCGTACCATCACAAGTATTACCAGTAAGATCAGTATAATCATCAGCTTGAGCTGCACCACAAGAACCAAAAGTCCCCAAATTATTATCTACAATATTTTCTGGATTAGTCCAGCCACCATCGCTGTCATGTGCATTAAAATAATACGTCGCACTATCAAGCGTAACATAAGAAGAATCCATTTCATCATCAATTTCCGCAGGTGTACACCAAAATGAACAATTATAAGGCTCCATCACCCAATTATTCATCAAAGAATTAAAAATATCTAACCGTGGGATATCAATAACTAAGCTTTCATTATGAACATATCTCACTGGTTTACCAGTACTCCGCAACCTATATCGCAACAAATTAGGAGAAAGAAACGGATTGTGTTCCAACAAAAGAGCTGAAGTACCCGTAACATGAGGAACACTCATAGATGTACCACTTGACATCCAAGTAGAAGTTGAAATATTAACACCCGGGGCAAACATATCAAGACACAGGTTCACATTAGAAAAACCAGCAACACCATCACTATCATCAGTACTACCAACAGAAAAAACCTGGGAGCCACACGCAGGAATTGCCAAGCTATCACCTCCATTATTTCCCGCAGCAGCAACAACAAAAATCCCCTGTTCAACTGCTTTATGACATAAAGAAACTACCAAATCATCATCATAAAAACCAACACATCCACTATCACGACCAATACTAAAACTGATAACATCTGGGTTTTGATCAATACACCACTGCAGCCCCTCAAGCACATCAGACATATAACCAATTCCATCATCTCCAATAACCCTAGCAACAATAAGCTCTGCATCAGGAGCAATACGCTGTATCACACTAGCTACACGACTTCCATGACCATTTCCATCATCAGGAATATCATCCTCACTTACAAAATCATACCCATAAGAATAATTTACCAGTGAACTATTAACACCTGTATCAAGAATACAAATCCGTACTCCATCACCTGTAACATTAAAATGTTCAACTGCATCATCATAATGTATCAACGGTAGACTTTCCTTAAGTAAAACTTTAAACGGTTCATCAGAAAAAACCTCAAAATCCATAACATCCTTTACAATATCAAACACTTCCTTTTTCAATACACCTGCGACAATACCTTCAGAATCCACTTCTGCTGTTGTAATAAAACCTGCTTCATCTAATCTTTTAGTTAACCTAGTGAAATCTTCCTTGGTATGGTCCTCAAATCGAATGATAACTCGTGCATCTCCATCCTCTTCAAACGATTTTTTAACACGATCTGGTAATGACACTCCACTATCTTTTATGTTATTTTCATTTGAATTTTTATTAGAATCATCTGAAAATATAAACCCCATAACATCATATAAAAATGAGAATGGATCCCATATACTATTAGAAAAAATATTGCTCCAGTGGGTCGTACACTCAAAATCATAACTACTATCAGCAAGTGAAAACACAAGATAGCTGATACGTCCACTAGAAAACAACAGATGCCATTTCGTTGATTCAAATTTCATTTGTATCTTAGTTTCATCTTGCACTTTAAATGGTTCAGAATAAGCAAGTGCTGGTAAATCTTTTAATTCATCAGGGAGGTTCTTACGTATATGTTCAATATCTTGTTCAATATCAGAATGGGGCTTACCTGCTTGATAAATATCAGCTAAAATAGAGCCATGCTCTGTATTCATATCATCAAATTTAACACCTGGTGAAAACAATACTACAAAAACAAGATCGGCCTCTCGATCAGTTGTTACAGTTCTGCTAACAGTAAATAAGTTACCAGGTATGATTGAGCGTTTTTCATCTCTTTTATCAACGATTCTGACATTATTATCCTTTGTTTTAGATTCCTGAAGAGGTGGATCCTTAACCCAAGCTTCAAGTGTAATTTGGCTAGTTATATTCAAACTAGTGCTGGTGCTGCAATTAATATAATTAGTACTTCCATCAAAATCGTAACCACCATCAATCTTAGCAGATGAATTAAAAGTTGGACTATTTATCCCAGTTCCATCATTATCATTAGATGTAGAATCATATAATGTACCTGAAGATTCATCCAAATGCTGAACCATAACAAAATTTGAGTCCCAAGTATTTGTGATATTCTCTTGACTAGCACATGTTGGATTCCCATAATACATATATAAAATAGTATCAGAGCTTGAGCTAAGGCTTGTAACTTTTACCCATGCAACAAGCTCACCAGTACTTGAATCAAACTTTTCAATTTCATGTTTATATTGTGTAATATTATATGAATCAACAAACGCTATATCATCCCCATCGTTCTGTGCATAAGCAGCAAGATCAGAATCAGCACTTCGATAAATAAGTACAGGAAAATTAGATTGATCTGATTGTATCTTTGTATTATCAATTGTGATTTTTTTACAATAAGACCAGTTACAATCCCACCAGCTCACTCCAGAGGTAACTGAATAAATATAACCAGGTTTTGACGATATATATTGTGTAGTATATAGTAAAGTATTATTGATACCTCCGAGGAGTAATAGAAACGTGAACGCTGATACGATAATTACTAGTTTTTTGTTCACAAAGCCCCCTCCGTAGAACATTGCGTATCTCTCTTCTTTATTATTATTTCACCATCCCTCAGAGGGATAATTTCTACAAGATCTCCACTGCTGATACCATAGGCTTCCACAAGCTGACTAGGAATTGTAACAACAATACTATGTCCAGAAACCCTTGTTTTACGTGTTAGAGGCATATGCCCATCCTGTGTTTACAGGAATATATACTGAAATATATATAGATTGTGTTTTTTATGGATATATATTTCAAACGGAAGATCTTTAAAAATTATGATATACTATATTTTGCTCCAGTCATTGTACTATATATTCATATATTTGCAATTAATTGTTCAGGGTAATTATAAATAGAGCCTAAAATCAACATGATGATGACAAATAGAAATTCTAAAATAAAAATCCATTTTTCATTTTTCTTTACTGTAAAAAAATATGCCAAAATCGCAAATGGTACTGAAATATATATCAAATGTTGAATCTTTATAAATATGGGAACTATGATAAATGAGAAAGCTAAGAGTCCTCCAATTATTTTCTTTCCTTTTTCCAATCCAAAAATAGTAGGAATTGTCTTAATTTGTTCTTTTTTGTCACCCTCATAATCTTTTATGTCTTTTAATGTAGATGTAAATGTCAAAAGTAAAAATATTAATAAAGCGATATCTCTTGGGAATTTTAAGAAGGGATCATAATAAACCGAAAAACCAATATAAACTGCGAGTACTGAACAAATACCAATAATAATATTTGGTATAAAAAATAATTTTCTCAATCTAAAAGGAGGTGCAGAATAGATAAACGAATAAAGCAAAATAAAAGAAAGCACTAATAAAAAAGATTTATATCCCGCAAGAACAGCACAAAACAACGAAAAAACGAAAAAAGATAAACCCATAAAAGAATAAGCTTTCAAGGATATAATGTCTTGAATAAGCGGTCGTCCAATATTAGATATCTTATCAATACCTATATCAAATATATCATTTACAATAATAGCAAACTCCCATGCAAAAAATATGGAAAGAAATAGCAAAAGTGTCATTATCCAATTGATATTTGGAACGGTCCCTGCTCCTAAACTTATACCTATAAAAACAAGTACTATGTAATGTAGAGATCTAAAAGGTCTCATATTTCTTATTAACACTGCTATTAGATATAGTATTGTAGGTTTCTTGCCCTCTGTTTTTTTGTGTTTAATCACTTTTATTTTTTCTATCTTTTTTCTCTCTTTATTGAAAAAATAAAAGAATAGGATATAATTTATACCAATTAACAGTAAATGGAAAACAATCATAAAAATCCATTGACTTGAAGGCGAATTGATATAAATCTCGTTGAGTTTTGGATTTGATAAAAATAATGGGAAAACAAATGATGGAAGAGCCATAAAAATGTAAGCAACGGTGTACATACTTAGAGTTCCAATAGTTGCCTTTAGAATATTTTTAGTTTTTGAGAATATATAGATCATTGCTAGATAGCATGCACCGATGATTTCAATTTGTATACCTATTGTTGCGGTTCTGTGACCATAGTTATAAAATGTTAAATAATTATATACTACGGTGTCAAAGCCACCATATACATAAGGCATAGGAAATCCTTTTCCCAATGAGAAAATGAGATCAACTGTTACAGGAATGAGTATAAAAGGGGAGAATATTATCACTGTTTTTGCAATCTTTGTTATATTTACTTTTGAAATAATCTTCAAAATGATAACAACTATAAGGAATAGAGAGATCCAAAACAATGTATATTCTATTAAAGTTAAAGTTGAATGAAATGTTTGTGGTCTTTCAACAAAGAATTCATAGATAACACGTAAATAGACAATTGATAAGAATCCTATGATCCAAAGAAAAATTGAGGCTTTTATATTTTCAGTTTTTTCAATAATATTGATACAAAAACATATGTATTTCTGAAATATTTTAGTTTTTTTCAAGATCGATAAAAAAATTGGTATTAATAGGAGAATAAGAATTAATAATATCATGATAATGGTTTGTTGATTATTGAGAATTTTTTCTTGATTATATATAGCATTTATTGCATATCCTAAAATTATGATGAAAACTGCATAGATTCCAGATAGAATCATTAGTTTTTTATCCACTTCGTCTCCCCTACATATGGCTTCATTTGTTTTAATAATGTTAGCCGTTTCTTATCTGAGAATCTATAATAAATAGTAACTCTTAATTGTTTTGTATTATGACCCTTCACAATGAATTAAAAGATTATTTTTACATTAATGTTTTAATTTAATTACTTTATACAAACCTGTATTTTACTATCATATTCTCAAGAAACAAGAAGAAGAGACTATGGTTTTTTTACTTAGTGTGTATATGCCTCGAAATGAATCCATATCTGACCAGTAGCTCTACTAAAAGTACTTGCACCCTGGGGTATATCTATAGTTATTTGCACCCAGACAGCATCACTAGTTCCATTAATGGAATAATTTTGATCGCTCTCACAATATCTTATGGCACTACCAGGACTTGGATCCCAAGGTGTAGAAATATCAAAATTACTACTACCATCTAAATCCATATCTGATTTATCTCCATCCCCTGCTGCCAGTTTCCATATAACATTAGACGAAGTATATTGAGCTGCCCCACCAGCTACCGCTTTAACCCTACTAGTAGCAGGTTCAGAACTTGCTTCTGCACTTCGATTACTATGCAACCAAATATCCATATGGGTCTCAGATGAATCTGTCCCTGAAACATTAATATGGGTAATATTAACACCAAATAGCTCTTCATTTACAATACCAAATGCAGCTGTATAAGTCTTATTCTGACTTGCAGTCCAATTCCCAAGTTCTAATGTCATATATTTATGAGAACTATCATTAATAGCAACTTGTAAAACCCTGCCACCACCAGACGAGTTATCAGAAGCAATAAATCTTATATCTGATTCACTCGGGTGAACAATACTATAAGTATAACCCATCTTTGTAGTGGCATACTGAGTAGCCATGGTCATACTTAAAACTATTAGCATAACTCCTAATAAAGTTAGACGTCTATCTATTCTCATCCCATCCACACATCCCAATACTTTAACAAAAATACAAATGTATATTCCCTTATATAAATATATCGATAATAAGGGTCATTATATTATAGGAGTAGCTACCACTTTTATGTAGAATCTTTTTGAGATTTTGATAAGGAGGAAGAAGGAAATTGAAGACTTATAGAAAAATATTATAAAGACCCTTGTAAATGAAGTTATGGGGCTATTGAATGACCAAAAAGGAAATTCAAACGTGTTTAATTAAAAAAACAGCGAAATCTCCAAGGGTTTGTACAAATTGTAATAATGAGATACTAGTTGGTAATATATATCATCTTGAACATGGAGTAAATGAACATCTTCATTCTCTTCTCGCTAGAAATTTCTGTTCTGAATGCTATGCAAAATATGGTGAGCGTATTCTGCTAAAAGGGCAAAAATAAACATATTTTTGGAGAGGAAAATTTATTAAAAAGATTTTTGAGTGGTATATATATTAGTGGTTTTAAATTGCAGGGGTACCCGAGCTTGGTCTAAGGGGCAGGGCTTAGGAGTACTTTAAGATATAACTAAAAAAATATACGCCTATGTCTAAATGCTAAGAAACCCTGTGACGAAGGTCTTCGAGCGTTCAAATCGCTCCCCCTGCACTACTAATTTACTTATTTGGTGGATATATGAAAATACTTGCTTTTACGGGTATGCCTTGTTCTGGGAAAACTGAGGCTGTGCAGATTGCAAGAGAGATGGGCATATCAGTGAT
>JAUWIE010000132.1 GCA_030605515.1 Thermoplasmatota archaeon | reverse complement strand
GTCACTTCGCCAGAATCGAAAAAACATTTTTTTGAGATCCTTGATGTTCATCTGATATCACTTAAGTTATTTTTTATTGATTAATTTTTTACTGGAGATTATGTTTTTTATTGAAGCTCCACATATAGGGCAAATATTAATATTTTCTTTGAATTTTTTACAGCACCCGGAACATTGATAAGTCCATTTAAACTTTTTCGTTATCCCAGGTTGACTTATGTTTTGATATTTTATCTTTAAAACATTAGCTATGTTTTGTATTGAATAATCATCTGTCAGAATAATTGCTTCTTTTTTATCCTTGTTTATATCAAGAGCAAGAGCTAGTATTTCCTTATCAGCATCTGATAATCTGTTTTTATCCCCTGTATTATTCGAGGTTTTATTTATTGTCTCAATTGATTCATTTGAAGGAGCCATGACAATAAGTCCTTTTTCTTTTAGAAACTGAAATATTTTGTAATCTTTACCACCTGGTTTCAGCTCATTTTGAACAAGGGACGTGGTTACAAGTTTTGCATTTTCAATATTTATTGGTTTACCAGAGAGAACCGCTGAAGTATCAATGATAAATACTTTGGTATTATTTTTCATATGATAAAAGAAGATAATGGGTGTTCAGGTATTTTTTACCTTTGAAACAATGTCCTTAATATCTATTAGTTCTTGCTTTCCAGTTTTCATATCTCTAATAGTGACAGATTTCTTTTTAAGTTCCCGTGGGCCTACTATCATTACTTTTTCAGCGTTTAATGAGCTTGCATATTTAAGAGATTTACCAATTCCTCTTCTTAAAAGATCAATATCTGCTGAAATACCATTATTTCTGATTGTTTGTGTTATTTCAAGTGATTTTTCGATCATGTCTTCATTTACAGGTATTACATAGACATTTAACATAAATGGTTTAAATTCGTATTTTTCTGTTTCAAGAGTAAGAAGAGTCCGGTCAAAACCTATTGCAAAACCTGCACTAGGGTTATCTTTACCACCAAATAATGGTATAAGTTCATATGCTCCTCCGCCGCATAATTGTTTTTCTGCTCCAAGTATCGGTGCGTCTATTTCAAAAACAACTCCTTTATAATAATCAAGACCTCTTACTATACTCATCTTTATTTGAAATTCATTGATTTTAAATGAGCTCTTTAACAGTTTCTGGATTTCATTTAGAATTGACAATTCTTTTTTAGCTGATTCATCCTCTTGTATAAAATCATTTATTTTTTTTATATTTGATGATTGAAGGACATCTAAAAATTCTGTAATAGTTTTTTCTGGGATTCCAAACTCTTTTAATAAATATGATACTTCGTCAAATAATGATTTATCAATTAAGGGTATAAGCTGTTTTTGTTGTTCTTTTGAAATATTAATTTTTTTAAAAATTTGTGTGAGGATATTTAGGTTTCCAATGTTTAGTTTTATATCTTTTAAACCAGCATTTTTTAGTAGGTTATACGCTAGTGCTATGAGTTCAGCATATGCTTCAGATGTATTAGTTCCAATTATCTCGCAGCCGGCTTGTTTAAACTCTCGATATCGTCCTTTTTGAGGTCTATCATATCTAAAACAGCTACCGAAATAAAACAACTTCAGAGGTTTAGGTTCCATCTGCATTTTTTCTACATAGAAACGCATTACAGGTGCTGTAAGCTCAGGTCTGAGAGCAAGCTCTCTATCGCCTTTATCTTTAAATGAATATATTTCATCTATTATCGCTTCTCCTGATTTAGCGGTAAAAAGCTCAAGGTTTTCAAACATGGGAGTCTGGATTTCTCGATATCCGAATTTTTGAAATGTAGATCTCATACATTCTTCTAAGCATCTACGTTTATTCATTTCTTTAGGGGTAAAATCCCTTGTTCCTCTAGGTATTTTAAACACGATTTGATTGTATAAAAACAATGTTTAATACTGTTTCTGTTACATTTTCATACAATTAAGTATAACCAACTTTTTTAACAGGTGAAATATGGGTTGCACCCCTATTTCACTTTATTTTTATTCAAGTGTGGCATGTCTACTACGCATGATCTCTTCAGTTTCACTTTTGCTGTTTAATAGATGAGCTATAATACCATCAAGTAAAATCCATACACTTGCTTCAAAAAGTGTTCCAAGTGGGGCATATCTTTTACGTTCTGAATCATTACATGCAGCTTGGATATAAAGAGTTATATCGGCATATTTTGCTATTTCAGATTTCTTTTTACCAGTAATTGATACAACCATTGCTCCGATATTACGTGCGATTTCAGCGGTCATAACAGCAGGGATAGTCTCACCTGATCCTGATACAATTATTGCTAGGTCTCCTTTCTGCACTGGAGCGGTGATTGTTTCTCCAATTACAAAGGTTTGAAAACCGAGATGAACAAGTCTTATTGCAAATGCTTTTGCGACTAATCCTGATCTACCTGCACCATATACAAAAACACGATCAGCATTAAAAAATAACTGAATAACCTTATCAATGTCATCTTGAGATATCTGACAAAGAATATCATTTATTTTATGCTGAATGTATTCAATTGATTCATTAAAAACATTATTTTTAATCATAGAATCTCCGAGAGATCCCGATAATCAGCTTCTTCTTTACCTGTTCTTTTCATAATGCTTTTTTCTACCTGTAATCTAATATATACAGCGTCATGTTCAAGAAGAGGTGATTCAGAGATAAAAGTGACATTGTAATTTTTATCAAGAACAATATCAATCAACGGTGCAATAGGCATATCTCCTTTTTTAATTGGGAGATGATAATACTCATTTCCATCTTCATATAAAACACCAGTTATATGTATAATATAATGTCTGAGTCTTAAAGGTTTTAATTTAGTAAAAATTTCTTCAAAATCTTCCCTTTTTTTAAGACTACCATTATTTCGAGCATGAATATGTCCTACATCTATTATTGGTACAACACCTTTTACATTATTGCATACTTCTATGATTTCATCAAGACTTCCGAAGACTTTTTGTTTACCCATTGTTTCAACGCCTATCTTTGTTTTTATCTTTTCTTTTTTAAATGTATTTTGAATTTTTTTAAGGTTTTTTATGATTCTTTTCATTGTTTTTTTCTCACTGTTTTCACCATAGTAACCAGGATGAATAATGACTGTTTTTGCTCCCATTTTATCTGATAGGCGAGCTGAGAATAATATTTTCTCAACGCTTAAATCAACTTCTTCATCTCCTGCTAAATTGATATAATAAGGTGCATGTACATGAAGTTCAACATCGTTTTCTTTTGAAAAATCCTTCATAAACTGTGCTTCTTCATCAGCCATGACATATAGTCCTCTGACAAATTGAACTTCCATAGCGTTTAAATCAAGAACTTGTTTTGTGTAAACAAGGCCATCCTTGTTTGTTCTACCTTTACAAGAAAGGGGTATACCTGCTTGCCCAATCCGTATCATAATATTTTACTTCCCATTAAGTTATTCCCAATCCTTTATGTGTTCTATATTATAAATCCTTTGGTTTCCCCAATTATTTGAAGAAAACCTTTATGCAATCTCCTCTAAACGACTCATAATATTCCATATTAGGGTTCTACCATGAAGGGGTATATTTGGATCATTAGCAAGTTCATCAAGTCGGGATGTGGCAGTTGCTACTCGTACATCAAGAGGATCAGTTTCATTTTGTAAAATATATTTAATTTCTTCTGCGCCACGTCTGATATTTCTTGGAATGGAGTTGTCCTCATGGAGCATATCTAAACCTGCACAGATTTGTTCGATGTTTTCATCTGCTGACATTGACATCACCCTTCAATTATTTTTTAGCAGTGTAATACAATACTAGATAAAAATATTTGGGAAGGTTATTCATCCAGGTACTGAGTGGTTAATAACCTGTTGATATCAGAAGCAATGTTACTTCCTATCCCATTGATTTCCTTTAGTTCTTCCTCTGATGCGTTAACAATATCTCTTACATTGCCGAAATGATCAAGTAGTCTTTTTGCTAGAACCGCTGAGACATTTGGTAAACCTTCTATTAAAAACTGTTGTTTTTCCTTAATAGACATAGGTGTTTTTCCACCACGAATCGCAACATCTTTTTTCTCATCTCTTTGTTCTCTTCCAGCCATCACATAGAGTAAATCAGCGGTCTCCAAGGCATTTTTAGTAGTAAGTATTGGTATTCCAAAGTCAACAATTATTGATACAATACTTCCAAAAATCGCGTTATGGCTTATGTTACGTTTTGTAAGAAGTCCTTCTCCTTCAATTATTAGTACTGGTCTTGAATATGATTCTCTTAGCCTTGATACTTGTTTAAACAGTTTACCATCAATTAGTGATTGTAGAAAGTCATCGACTTCTTTTCTTTCAACTCCAATGCGAGATGATAAAACATAATCTCCTACATCTAATTGATTTGACTCTATATTTGCTCCTTTTATTGATAGTTTTTTTACAACATTTGAACGGTATTCCCTATGATCTACTGTTATTTTGACTTGTTTTTCTTTTTTATGGTAATCAGATAAAGTCTTTTGGCTTTGTTTCTCTTTAATTTTTTCTTCGTAAATTGATTGAGCATTTTCAAATTGTTTATTTAGTTTTGATCGTAGTAGCTCTAATTCGCTTCTCATACGTTTCTCTTTTCGTTTTGAAGCCCAATAGTATGCTTCATCCTGAGTATCCTTAGTGATAAGGATTATTACTTTCCCAGGCATTTTACGTCCTGTTCTACCCCTCCGCTGTATAGCTCTGATCTCAGATGGAATCGGCTCATAAAACACGACAAGATCAGTTGAAGGGATATCAAGACCTTCCTCAGCTACACTAGTGGCTATTAGAATATTATATGTTTCTTCTTTGAATTGCTCAATTATGCTTGCTTGTTGTTTTTGCGTAAGACCCTTATCATCTTCTCTACTTGCTTGACCGATAAATCTTACCGGGTGAGCATTATTTATATCTTTTAATTGATTCAATACATGTTTCGATGTATCCCTATAATGTGTAAAGATTATGATTTTTGATTCCTTTTTTAGCTCAAGTTGCTGATTTATTATTTTTTTTATTTCATATAGCTTTGGATGTTCGATATCAAGTGATTTAACAATAGCGATTGCTTCTAAAATATCCTGATCTGACATAATTACTCTTGAGGCTTTACTACTTGTTTTAGATATTGCTTCTTTTCCCATACGCTGGAAATAATTTTTAAATGCGTTTACACCCTGGGTTTGCAATAGTTCAGTAGCATAATAGATTTTCATTGCTTCACTCTGTGTAGATGCTGCTTTAAAGAGTATTTTAGGAGGTTTTGTTCTTGATCTTAGTTCTTGTTGTATCTTTTTCTGTGCATCAAGTAATTTAGTTCGATTAATACTAGTAATTGAGGAGGATTCGATTACTCCAACCTCTTTTAAAAACTTGAGTCTATTTGATAAAGCTTTTCGTAATAATTGAATTGTATGAGCAAAGTCTTTAGGAAATAGTATTTCTTTCCATGTGATTTTAAGATCATGTACATAGGGTCTTACATCTCTATCGTATTTGGTTCTAATTTCAATATTTGAAATATCAAGGTTTTTACATACTTCAAGTATTTTGTTGATATCACTACCAGGTGATGCAGTCATTCCTAGTACTAAACGATCCTTTTCTCTTTCTTTTTTATGCATCTCTGATACAAAAACATAAGAATATTCACCTACTGCATGATGAGATTCATCAAAAATAATAAATGAGACATCTTTTAGATTTATTCTTTTAGATAGGAGATCATTTTCAATTACCTGTGGTGTGGATATTATGATTCTACTTTTATCCCATATCTGTTTTCTTTTAGCTGGTGATATTTCACCGGTGAACACTGCAATATATTCATCGTTTAGAGTTATATATTTTCTTAGAAATTGTGCATGTTGGGTTACAAGTGGTTTGGTTGGCGCTAAAAATAGTATTTTATTGTTTTCTTTTTTAAGTTGTTTTGCAATTAATAATAAAGCTATTATTGTTTTTCCCATCCCAGTTGGTAGTACTACTAGTGTGTTTTCATGTTTAGCTGATTCAGCTATGTTTATTTGGTATTGTCTCTGTTCCATTGATTCAGATTTTATAAATTCTTGTTTTATGTACACGATACTAGGAATACATTTTTGGGTTTTAGTATATTTGGGGTGGTTGATAAAAAGTATTCCAAACAATTATATTGCATTACATTATTTTGTTTTTGGAGTGTTTAGATGGAGATATTTGGTATGATGATTCCTCTTTGGGCTATTTTTTTGATTGGGATTATTGTTGTGGTTGTAGCGTGGAAGCTTATTAAGTTTGCTTTGAAGGCTCTTCTGGTGATTGTGGTTTTTTTTGTGATTTTGATGGGTCTTGATTTTTTCAATGTTTTTGGTTGGTTTCAGGGTTTGTTAGCTGGTATAGTCTAGAGTATCAGCTTATTCATAAAATTATCGATTTTTCGATACCGGTATCGATTTTCCGATAAACAGTATGTTATATGCTGTTGATTCGTTGTTATAAATTAATTAGGTGATATGACGATTTTCTTAGAAATGGAAATGTATTAATTTTTTTAGAAAAGATTAAATACCTTTCTTTTAATTATAGTCTCGTTGAAAAAGACTATGATTAAAAAAAGTGTACATTTAGGGCCTCGGGAGATACAGCTTATTTACACTCTGGAGAAACAAAATCGACTCATATTCAATATTGCCGATGTTAAACGTATTCTTCAAACTTCGGATGCTTCTGTTAAAAATGTTATTTATAGACTAAAAGATAAACATAGGGTAATTAAAATTGAACGAGGGAAGTATCTCCTGGCCCCTGCTAGATCCGGCGTTGAAGGATACTGGTCTGAGCATGTTTTTAAAATATTAGACGAGTTAATTGATCCATATTATGTTTCATATTGGACTGCATTGCACTATTGGGGGATGACTGAGC